>JAAUPT010000168.1 GCA_012032965.1 Nitrospira sp. | reverse complement strand
TCCAAGGAAGGAGCAGCCATGGGCAGAGTCACACAGAGTATTGAACTGGTGAAATGGTTTGAAGAGCTGGGCATTGAAGATGTGCCGTCCGTAGGGGGTAAGAATGCTTCGCTGGGTGAAATGTATCGCGAGCTGGCCGCCAAAGGCGTGAAGGTTCCGAACGGCTTTGCCGTCACCGCGGACGCATACCGCGCCTTCTTGAGAGAGGCAAAACTGGGCGGCACGATCAGGACCATTCTCAAAGATCTAGACACCCACAACTTGGAGAATCTCCGCCAGCGCGGGAGACAGGTGCGGCAGGCAATCCTTGGCGCCGTCTTCCCGCTGGACTTAAACGAAGCAATTTCCGATGCCTACGACCGGTTGAGCGACAGCCATGCCGAACCGGTCGATGTCGCCGTCCGGAGCAGCGCGACGGCTGAGGATCTTCCCGACGCCAGTTTCGCCGGCCAACAGGAAACGTATCTGAATGTACAGGGACACCTCTCGCTGCTGGAACACTGCAAACGCTGCTTCGCGTCGCTGTTCACCGACCGGGCGATTTCGTACCGAGCCGACAAAGGGTTCGATCATTTCAAAATCGCGCTGTCCATCGGCGTCCAAAGAATGGTGCGTTCCGACCTGGCGACGTCCGGCGTGATGTTTTCGATCGATACGGAAACCGGTTTTCGCGATGCGGTGCTGATCAATGCTGCCTATGGTCTCGGCGAAAACGTTGTGCAGGGGTCCGTGAATCCGGATGAGTACTACGTCTTCAAACCGACGTTGAAGCAAGGCTACCGTCCCATTCTGCAGAAAATACTCGGCACCAAAGAATTCAAACTTGTGTACGACATCGGCGGTGGCAAGATGGTCAAGAATCTCCCGGTACCTCCGGGCGAGAGGGCGAAGTTCGCTGTGACAGACGACGACATTCTGACGCTTGCCCGCTGGGCCTGTGCCATCGAAGATCATTACAGCGCGAAGCGGGGAGTTCCAAGCCCGATGGACATGGAATGGGCGAAGGACGGCCTGAGTGGGGAACTCTTCATCGTGCAGGCTCGCCCTGAAACAGTGCAATCGCTGAAGAAGGGGCAGGTGCTGGAAACCTATCGGCTCAAACAACGAGGGCGGGTCTTGGTCGAGGGGCGCAGTGTCGGGGACAAGATCACCCAGGGGCCGGTGCGGGTCATCAAGAACGTTCAGCAGATACATGAATTCCAGGCCGGTGAGGTATTGGTGACGGATAAGACGGACCCGGACTGGGAACCGATCATGAAGAGAGCGCAGGCGATCGTGACCAATCGCGGAGGCCGAACCTGCCATGCCGCGATTGTTAGCCGAGAATTAGGATTGCCGGCCATCGTCGGGACGGAACATGGGACCGACCTGCTTCACGATGGGCAGGTTGTGACCGTGTCCTGCGCAGAAGGCGATACAGGCTTCGTATACGAGGGGCAGGTCCCCTTTCACGTCGAGAAGCTCGATGTGACGGAGTTTCGCCGGCCCAAGACCAAGATCATGCTGAATGTCGGAAACCCGCAGGAAGCCTTCGGCCTTTCCTTCCTCCCAAACGACGGCGTCGGCTTGGCAAGGGAAGAATTCATCATCAGCACCGCTATCAAGGTGCATCCGCTGGCACTCGTTGAGTTCGATCGGCTGGAAGATCAGGCGGTCAGGGCCGAAATCAACCGGGTCACGGCCGGCTATACGGACAAGTCTGAATTTTTCGTCGACAAGCTGGCGCAGGGTGTTGCGATGATCGGGGCGGCATTCTACCCGAAGGATGTGATCGTTCGGCTCAGCGACTTTAAGAGCAACGAGTACGCCGATCTGATCGGAGGCCGGCGCTACGAGCCGAAGGAAGAGAACCCGATGTTGGGATTCCGAGGGGCATCGCGCTATTACGATCCGCGCTATCGAGACGGATTCGCATTAGAATGCCGGGCAATGAAACAAGTGCGGGATGTCATGGGTCTCACGAACGTCAAGCTGATGGTGCCGTTCTGCCGCACGGTTGAAGAAGGGAGACTTGTTCTGGCAGAAATGGAGCGGCATGGGTTGAAGCGGGGAGAGAAGGGACTCGAAGTCTACGTGATGTGCGAAATCCCGAGCAACGTGATCCTCGCAGAAGAATTCGCCGAGATCTTCGACGGGTTTTCGATCGGGTCGAACGATCTCACACAACTCGTGCTCGGGGTCGATCGCGATTCAGAAATCGTTGCCCATCTGTTCGACGAACGGAACGAGGCGGTCAAGAAGATGGTGGCAGCCGTGATTAAGGTGGCCAGGGCGAAGGGGCGGAAGATCGGCATTTGCGGGCAGGCGCCGAGCGATTATCCGGAGTTTGCCCAGTTTCTCGTAGAGCAAGGCATCGAGAGCATGTCCTTGAACCCCGACGCGGTCATCAGAACGACGATGGCCGTGCTGGATCTTGAGAAACACCGTTCACGATGAGCCTGCGAGATGAAACCGGGTCGGAACAGCCTGATGAGAGGCGAGCAGGAGGATGGTAGGCTCGATGTTCACCGCCTGGGCGGTCTTTTTGGCGAGTGCGGCAGTCATTGTCTACGCCGGTACGAAACTGTCCCGCTATGGGGATCAGATCGCGGATTTGACCGGCTTGGGCGGGCTCTGGGTCGGCGTTGTCCTGATGGCGGGAGCCACATCGCTACCAGAAGTATTCACGACCGTCAGCGCGAGTCTTCTCGATGCGCCGGACCTCGCGGCCGGTGATTTGTTCGGTGCCTGCATGACGAATATGCTGACGCTTGGACTCATCGATTTGATGCATCGGCAGAAACGGGTGTGGCAGCAGGCGGCCTTCGAACATGCCCTCAGCGCGGGGTTGGCGATGTTCTTGACAGGGCTGGCGGCGTTTTTCATCCTCCTGGGACACGATGTCAAATATGGGGGCATCGGATTGGGCAGTATAGTTTTGCTGCTGTTCTACATCCTCGGTATGCGTGTCATTTTCAGGCAGGAGTCCGTGAAGCGCCGTCAGCGTGAGCAAGAAAAAGTCATTGAAGGACAAGCGCGTGAGGAGGAGAGGGGACCGGGCAAGCGCGAAGGGTTACAACGGGCTGCCGTCGGGTTTGGACTCGGGGCAGTCGCTCTCTTGATCGCAGCTCCGTTCCTCGCGAGTTCGGCGAAATCAAATTGCCGAACAGTCCGGTGTGTCCGCAACGTTTATCGGCACGTCGCTCGTGGCCATTACGACGTCGCTTCCCGAACTCGTGACGGCGGTGGCTGCAGTCCGGTTGGGCGCGTTCGACCTCGCCGTCGGCAATCTGTTCGGGAGCAACGCCTTTAACATGGCCGCCTTCTTTTTCGTAGACGTGGCCTATCGGAGCGGGCCGCTGTTCAATGCCGTGTCGGACGCTCATGCTTTGACCGCCTTGTGGGGCATTCTCATGATGAGCGCGGCGCTGATGGGGATCATTTATCGTGTTGAGAAACGATATCTCCTGATCGAACCGGACAGCTTGGCCATTATCTTGGGCTACTGTCTTGGGCTGTGGCTGTTGTTCCAATGAGAGGGTCATTCACCATGCTTCCTGGAGAAGAGCAACGGAACGTCGAGTTGTGGCGGGTTTCAACGGAAGATCTGGCTCGACGAGTAGAGGTTGATGCGGACCGAGGCCTTGCCGCCGAAGAGGCCCGGCGTCGGTTGAATAGCCAGGGCGCGAACGAACTGCCTGAAAGTCCTCCCCCCTCCCTCCTCTCACTATTTCTCTCGCAGTTCACCAGCGTGATCGTGTGGGTGCTGATTGGGGCAGCGGTCATCTCCGGTCTCTTGGAAGATTGGCTTGATGCGGCGGCCATCTTGACGATTGTGCTGCTCAACGGAGTTCTTGGGTTTGTTCAGGAGTTCCGTGCCGAACGGTCGTTGGCAGCGCTGCGAAAAATGTCGGTCGCGACGGCTCGGGTGGTCCGTGACGGCACGTTGCAAGTGATTCCCGCGCGTGAGGTCGTCTCCGGCGATGTCGTGCTCCTGGAGGCCGGAGATCGAATTCCGGCAGATGCACGGCTGGTGTACACGACAAATTTTCACACCCAGGAAGCCTCCCTCACCGGAGAATCGACGCCGGTTGAAAAGGGCGCGGACGCGATCGATCGACCAGATATGCCGCTGGCCGAACGATCCAACATGGTCTTCATGGGCACCGTTGCTGTGTCGGGCAAGTCCCGTGGGCTCGTGACGGCCACGGGGCTCAACACAGAACTGGGACACATCGCCACCATGATTCAAAAGGCCGCCGAAGCGGAGCGGACCGAAACGCCACTTCAGCAGCGCCTCGAGCAATTCGGCTACACCTTATTGTGGCTGGCGCTGGGGGTCGTCAGTGTCGTCTTTGTCTTGGGCTACTTGCGCGGCGAACCGGCGATGACCATGTTCCTCACATCAGTCAGTCTTGCTGTGGCCGCCGTTCCGGAGGGGCTCCCGGCTGTGGTGACGATCACCCTCGCCCTGGGTGTCACGCGAATGGTCCGACGGAACGCGCTCATTCGCAAATTTGCCGGCGGTTGAAACGCTCGGTTCCGCCACTGTCATCTGCTCCGATAAAACTGGCACGCTTACGAAGAACGAAATGACGGTGACCAAGCTTTTCGTGGGAGAAAAAGTATTTGATGTGACGGGTGAAGGGTATGAGCCGGTGGGTGAAATCCGTGAAACGCTAGGCGTGAGGCGTGAGAAACCGTCCTCTGCATCTGACCCCTCACTCATCGCCCGTGATCCATCGCATCTATCCGAAGAGCTTCGCCAACTGTTGACGGCATCGGTGTTGTGCAACGGTGCGACACTGAAGCAGGAGGAGGGGAACTGGAAGATTCTCGGTGATCCGACGGAGGGGGCCCTCCTGGTTGCGGCCGCGAAGGCCGGCCTTCGTATGGAAAAACTTGAGCCGACCCACCAGTTTCTTGGAGAGGTCCCGTTCGATCCTGAGCGTAAGATGATGACGATTGTGCGGCAGTCGTCAGACGGGCCGGTGGCCTATGTGAAAGGTGCGCCGGATGTCCTCCTTGGCCAATGCACCCATCGCCTGGGCCCAAACGGGACGATTGAACCTCTGTCGGATTCCACTCGTACCTCGGTCCTTGACGCCAATGCGCAATTTGCGCATCACGCATTGCGTGTGCTGGGCCTTGGGCAGCGTCGGCTGCCACGCAAACCTGATTCCTATCATTCGTCGGAACTCGAGCAACAACTGGTCT
>JAAUPT010000167.1 GCA_012032965.1 Nitrospira sp. | reverse complement strand
GGGTTGTTGTGGACCGCTGCAGTCAAAGCCCCTTTTAGAGTGAGTTGCAGAGGGTTGGATGCAGATGCACGTGGGAAATGAATCGGCTCTCCGTTTGATACATCAGCCGCCGCTGATTCAACAACACATATCCCCATCACCAACACATACGCACTAAGGGAGATCCACCAGGTGGTCATGTGTTCATCGCTCTCTCAGGCTTTCTCTCAGAGACTTGAGCAATGGGCTCAACAAATACTCGATGATACGGCGCTGACCCGTCTTGATCTCGACGGTCACAGCCATCCCAGGCGAAAGGTTGACCTGCTTGCCATCGACCTGAATCGTCCCTCGATCCATACTGACTCTCGTGGGGTACACCAGACCCACTTTTTCGACGGGAGCTGCATCATCCGAGACTGTCATCACATGCCCAGGAATCGTGCCGTACAGGGTGAATTGAAAGGTCTCGACCTTAATTTCAACCGGCTGTCCTTCCCGCACAAACCCCACATCTTTGTTTTCGACCTGAGCCTCTACCTCGACCGGATGATCCTTCGGCACGACGATCAACAACTGCTGAGCCGGCGTGACGACGCCACCGACCGTATGCACGGCCAATTGCTGTATCACCCCATCGATCGGTGCGACAAGTCGCTGTAATCCGGCTTTTTGATCGGCTTTCGTCACCTCCTGCGCAAGCGAGGCCGCTTTAGTTTCAAGCGTCGAGAGCTCCGCCTGTTTCGTCTGCTGGAATTCAGACAGCATCGCCCAGTAGTGTTTTTCAGCCTCGGCGAGCGCCGCTCGATCTTGCTGCAGTTTCTTCTTCTGGCCGGCCAATTCCTGCGCCTTGTCGATTCGTTGTCCTTCGGCCTGGAGGAAGTCCATTTTGGTCACGGCCCCATGTTCAAGCAGTTTTTTATAGGCCTCAGCTCGTTCGACCTCCATCGGCACCGTGGCTTCCAAACGGCGAAGGTTCTCGTTCGTTTGGTCAACGACAGCCTGGCGTTGATCCATGAGATGTTGAGCCGCCGACACTTTGGCGTGATACTCGGCCAATTGGTCTCGCAGCAACTGCTGCTGCAACAAGACATAGGCCTCTTCCACATCGGCCGGCGGCTCAAACGTGGCTTGGCCCTGAATGAGGGCTCGCAAGCGAGCGGCTTCCACTTTTGCCGCGCGATACTCATTGATCGCGCGAGCCCGATCTGCACCATTCAGCGTTGAATCAAGCTCGATCAAGACATCGCCCTGCCTCACCATCTGTCCGTCCTGCACATCAATGGACGCGATCACCCCGGCTTCGTATGGTTGGATGATCTTGGAATATCCACTCGGAATGATCTTGCCTTGAGCCGACGCGACAATGTCGATCCTCCCGAACATGGTCCAGAGCACCCCAGCCGTGAAGGCCGCCAAGATAGTCCAGAGCAATGCGCGACCGATCGGTGAAGGAGGTGCCTGTTGGATCTCCAGCACGGCGGGGAGAAATTCGGTGGCACGCGTGCCAAATGCGGCATTTCCCGGAGGCCGGTTAGATTCGGCCTGCCATGCCGCTCTCCACACCATCCAATGCCGAGAAAGAGCCTGGAACACCATCCGTCTCTCCCTGTGCCGATCTAGGCCCTATCCTTCGGTACCTTGGTGCGCATGCAGCTGTGCATAAAATCTACTGTTTCGCAGTAGATCATCATGTGCCCCTTGCTCGACAATCTCTCCCTTATCAATGACATAGATGCGATGGGCAGGCCGTACCGTACTCAACCGATGTGCAATGATGCAGACCGTCCGTCCATCGCAGATCTCCGCCATGTTCTGTTGAATCACCGCTTCGGATTCATAGTCCAGCGCACTGGTGGCCTCATCGAAAATCAGAATACGCGGGTTCGCCACCAACGCCCGAGCAATAGCAATCCGTTGGCGCTGCCCGCCCGACAACGTGCATCCATGTTCTCCGATCACGGTGTCGTACCCATCCGCCAATTCCAGGATAAATTCGTGGGCTCCGGCTAGTTGTGCCGCTTGCATCACCTGCTCCATCGCCAACCCAGGATCTGTCAAAGCAATGTTGTCACGCACCGAAGCGTTGAACAAAAAGTTTTCTTGAAGAACAACTCCCACTTGTCTGCGAAGCCAAGCTGGATCGACCTGCATCAAATCCACTCCATCGACCACAATCCGCCCTCGCTCAGGCACATAGAGGCGCTGCATCAATTTGGCAATCGTGCTCTTCCCGGAGCCTGACCGTCCGACGATGCCGATGATCTGGCCTGGATCCACCGCAAACGACACCTTCCGGATGATTTCTGGACCATCAGGCCGGTAGCGAAAGACGACGTCCTCAAAACGTACCTGCCCCTTCACTTGCGGAAGCGTGGTTCGATTCGGATTATACGAAGGCTCTGGTTGCGTATTGAGTACGTCGCCCAGCCGTTGGACCGAAATACCGACCTGTTGAAAATCCTGCCAGAGATTCACCAGCCGCAGGAGCGGTCCGGTCACTTGTCCAGACAACATATTGAACGCGATGAGCTGCCCAATGCTGAGATCTCCATCGATCACCCGATAGGCGCCCACCCACAGCACAGCCACGGTGGTGACCTTTTGAACACACGTGGCTGAGTGACCAGCAATGGTCATCAGGCTGGTGGCTCGGAAACTGGCCCGCACGTACCCCGCCAGCTGCTCTTCCCATTTCCGCAACAAGGGCGGCTCAACCGCCATGGCCTTGACGGTCTGGACCCCACTGACGGCCTCCACCAAAAACGCTTGATTCTCGGCTCCTCGATTGAATTTTTCATGCAAACGAGTCCGGATCGCTGGGGTAATGGCCACGGATAACAGCCCATAGATCGGCAATGACGCCATCACGATGAGTGTGAGCGTCGAACTGTAGAACCACATCACCGTCATGAACACGACGGTAAAGACGAGATCCAATACCACCGTGACAGAATGACTGGTCAAGAACTGGCGAATCTGCTCCAACTCGCGCACGCGCGCGACCGTATCGCCGACCCGCCGGGCCTCAAAATAGGATAGGGGAAGCGCTAAAATGTGACGAAAGAGTTTGGACCCGAGACTGACATCCGATTCGAGTTCGTTGTATGGGAAAACAGATAGGTGCGAAGCCCTCCAAGAATAGCCTCGAACACGGCCAGCGCGATCATACCGATGGCCAACACATGGAGCGTCGTAAACCCCTTGTGCACGAGCACCTTGTCGATCACCACTTGCGTAAACAGCGGGGTCAACAGGGCAAAGAGCTGAAGAAAAAATGAGGCGATCAGCACTTCTCCAAAAAACTTTCGGTACTTAACGATCGCCGGGATGAACCATGTGAAATCGAATTTGAGATCTTGCAGCCGGAGATTTGCCCGCTTGGTGAAGAGCAACAGCTCGCCAGTCCAGATCATTTCAAATCGGTCACGGGAGAGCACGAGAGGACGCGTTTCGTCTGGATGCTGGACCAAGACCTTTTCCGCCTGAACCTTAGCGACCACGAGATAGCGCCCATCGACTAACTTCGCCATCCCCGGCAACGGCATGCCCTGTAATTTGCTCCATGTGGTCTTCACCACGCCGGCTTTGAGCCCAACATGCTTGGCGGCGCGGAGAAGATCGATCTCAGAGAGCGCTTGTCCAGACTGAGAAAACTGATGCTGAAGTTGCGTGCCGTTGGCAGGAAGATCATGGAATCGGGCGAGAATCAGAAGGCAGATGAGCCCAGTGTCTGTGGGACCCGCTGTCGTCTCTTCCGTGACGGAATCGGATTGCGGAGGAACCCGAGTGGCCTGCGCTGACATGCCGTCATCTTAGGATATGGATGACCGATGGCCAAATGAATTGAGAATTATACGCAGTAGCCCCTACCGGTTAGCTATCAACCAAAAAGGAAGAGCGGCGCGGATTGCAGTGAGACGCGCAGAGGCTATCTGAGGTAGCGGCCATACAGAAATGCCACAAACTGTTTGGCTCCACGCACACGGTTTTTGACATTTTCATCGGTCACACCGGACTGTCGCAGTTGTTGTTCAAATCTGACCAACGCATCTTTCAATTCTCTTCGTATTTCTCTCTCGATCACTCGGTCCAACACGCTCGGCATGATCTCCCTCCTCAATCAATTAGTAACAATCGTGTTCGCATGATTTTTGTACGGGCACTCGCCTACCGATTCTACAGAAATTACCGACGAAAGGCAGTGCCTAAATTGGATCATGACACTCGCCTGGCATGAAACAATGTGAGACCTGATTTCACTCTGGCCTTCGGCAGAATCGTCTTATGCATGCGGAAGGTCGGAAGTGATTCAACGGATTGATCCCAGCAGAGTTCCCATCGTTCTGCTACCAACAACTCGCCTAATTCGGCAGGTCCAACGACAAAGACATGACCACCAGGTCGTACCCTATCCCTCAATCTTGCCATCGTCGAGATCACGCTTGCCGGAGAGGCAAACACGTCATACGGTAACCAGCAATACCCCAGATCATACTGGTGCTCACCTGTTCTCGGTTCTTCAACAGTCGCTACCATTCGAATTCGGCCCAACCAGTCCCACCTTTTCACAGCAGCACACTGCGTCCAAAGTTGTTGAGCCTGACGTTGTGCATAGGCAATGTGTCGAACATGGACCCTGTAGTCGCGTGGCCGATCGAAGAGAATGCAGGTTGTGATCACGGCATCCCCGTTATCGATCAGCACACGTTCAGCCTGTGACCGCAACCTTCCGATTTCACGATCTTGCTCTCCCAGATCATCCAGATAGTCTGCAACAAAGGGTTGTGCGGCGAGTTCACCGATCTCTTCGTCGTTCTCCGGATACAAAGGGACCGCCTCAAACGCCTCGGTAGGGCGAATCTCAGGAGCCCCCTGCACGAATACCGTTCGCCAATCGGCTGGACTTAGTTGATACTTGGAAGCCGAAGGAAACTGCAGTTCAAGACCGACAGGTAATGAAACGGCAATCCGTTTTTCACGATCCCTTAGGATTAATCGACGCCCTTCCACACTGAGACTGCGGTCCAATGGGAGGACATGGCGACCGCCCGAGTTCATGTATGAAAACCCTGCCGTATCATTCTCCAGCGTGGCCTTCCGAATGACTCCACCCTGCACAGTCACACATAGCCCTTGGCCGTCGTCAACATACCGTACAGGAGGATCTAAGGCAGGCAGCCACGTCATCACATGAGATTTTGAAGGATTCATGAAATC
>JAAUPT010000166.1 GCA_012032965.1 Nitrospira sp. | reverse complement strand
ATTACAGTTCTGTGAAACGAAA
Organism: Nitrospira sp.; assembly: GCA_012032965.1. Taxonomy (GTDB): domain Bacteria; phylum Nitrospirota; class Nitrospiria; order Nitrospirales; family Nitrospiraceae; genus Nitrospira_D. The sequence goes on along the minus strand of JAAUPT010000166.1, from coordinate 5,212 downwards.
AAACCCGGCATCGGATTGGCGTCCGAAACCGGGTCCAACGAAACCCAGGCTGTTCGCCTGAATGCCGTCCTAGTAAACGCATTCTAGCCGCGAATCAGCCGCAAAGCAAAGGCTGATTCAATGGTCGACTTTCACCCGGAAAACTGCCCGCACGAACACCACAAAAACACGTCGCGACCGCAAAGGCAATTCCACCGACTTTTGCAATCGGCTCACGGTGAGCATGCCGCTCACGTGGTACATCGATAAACTGCAACCGTCCGGCTGATGCCGAGAGCGTCGGGATCAACGCCATGCAAATGATCAATGATCCTATGAAACTGAAGAATACGACAGAGCCCACTTCACCTCACCTTAATCTGGAACGTACTGACCCAACAATGGCGTGACAAAACCGACCAAAACCTGCAACCGTTTATCAACGACCGCTTCGCTTTCTCCTGCATGAACGGCGGAGGTCAAACGTACGAGCGCGCCATCCGCACGGTGCCTCGTTAACGAATCCCAGAAGAGAAAAAACTTCACCAAGTACTCGCTGGTAATCCAACGATCACGCTGCTTGAACCAGTAGTAGACGATCTGCTTTTGCCCGCCTTTTTGGATCACCACTCGATTAATTTCCTGACCTGGCGTCACGCCCGGCACACGATCCATTTGCACCGGTTCCAAAGATGTGATTTCCCAGCCACCGCCGGGAATACACTGTCTGGGCGAGTGTGATGACCGCCCTTTCTTCGGAGACAGGTAGTACGCCATATAGACATTCACAGGAGGCTGATCCGTCGCGGTGTAATCAGCCAAGATGTAATCGTCCAATTGCAGCGCGTCCAGATATTGACGCTCCATTGGGGAAGAGACCCCTTGCCATGCGCCGAGTCGCAAGGGGAATTCCGTGAGCGACTGTCTCGGCGGGGGAGGGAACTCCTCTTGCACGAGTAACGGAGCTACGGGTACAGCCAAGATAAGGAGGGCCAGACTGGCAGAGAGCGGTATCAGGGTCCTACGGCTTCTATTCGAACGCGCAGCAGGTGGGTCGGCATTCGGCAGGCCGATCAATTCCACGAAGGGACGCGACGATGCGCTGGAACCTACTCGCGCGAGGATCCATATTTCCACACACAGCAAACCCAGACTCGCAACGAAGATAACCCAACCCTCGAAGAAATGAGTGAATCCATCGGCTGCACCCGATCCATAATATTCAACCAACACACCGATGACGCCGATCCGAAACCCGTTCAACAGAATCGAGATAGGGATACTCGACAGAACAAGCAGGATCCGCTTCCAGAGTGAGTCGCGGTACAGATAGGCCCCGAGGATCGTCAGCGTAGTGAGCGGAAACAAATATCGAAGCCCACTGCAGGCTTCCACGACTTGTAGTTGAATGCGTCCCAAATCGATGACATTACCGTCCCGGAACGCCATGACACCGATCGATTGAAGAAATCCGATTCCCAAGGCCGAAGACCAGAGCTGGAGACGACTCGAGAGTTCGTACTGCAGAAATGTGGGTGGTGGAATGGCGGCGAGCAAATAGAATAAAGGAAAGGCAATCTGGCGGATACCGGATAGTCCGATGGCGCAGGTCAGCATTCCGACGATCACCAGCCAGAATGAGATATGCACGACCGCATGCATCGCGGCGAACTGTCCTACGGCGTACAGGAACAGCCCAACGGCGACGATTGGAATCCCCCACCATACGCCGTACCGTTCGATCGATTGAATCTGCCGCCATCGCATCCCAATCATGTAGAGGGAGATCAAGGGAATAAACGGACCGTGGCTGTTGTTATCCTCGAGCCAGGCTTCTCCCAGAAAACGTAGACTGTCGGCGTAGAGATAGCCGAGGGCTGTCGCGACAACGGCGAGAAAGGCCCACAAGAGTGCACCCCTCCGGTTCAAGAAGGAGGGATCAAAAGAGAGGCCCGAAGAAGGCGGCAATGAACTGATTGTCGAAGGTTGAGTTGACATTATTGGTCTCACTGAGCTGTCCGGTGCAGGAGTCTATCGTTGGACCACCGCCCAGTGGCCACGTCAGCCTCAAGTTTGTGTTAACTGATTGTTAAAAACGGATAAAGCTGATGATTGACTACTGTACAGTGAGATCGGCGGGACGGTCGGGTTGAGAAGAATCCATTTGCTTGAGGAACCGTTTTGTGACTTGCCACCAGGGGGCTTCTTCGTTCCAAGATTCCGGCCCCTTTTCTCCCCATCCGCCCCAAATCACGACACCATCGGCATGTTGGCGGACGGTATTCAACTGAAGTTCCCAGTACTCCGGTTCGACAGGCTGCAACCGCAGCTTCTTATTGGAATCGTGGTATTGCGGCCAAAGAAAGGCATAGACCGGTTTCCCGTTCGCTTTCCGCTTGGCTTCAGTCAGTTGAGCGATGGCGTAACGAACCCATCCTTGACGATCAGGGTAGTAGGTGTACAGCGTCGGATACAACGCGTTCAATTGAGCCGCCATTTCATCCAATCGATCGTTATCTTGTTGCCACGCGTGATACTCCTTGCTTCCTGGGCCTCGAATCGCCCGCCAATAGTCCGGCAACGGAACCGTTCCATACGCTCCGACTTGGATATCCGGTGCTTCAGCCTTAATCCACGACAGGATCGCCAAGAGTTTATCGACATTCTCCTTCACGAGATTGGCGTCTCCCTTCAACGGCCAACGCTCGATGTCGATAATCACCCAATCTGGTCCTCCACGTAACTCTTTGGCAACGGATCGGACGGTATTCTGGGCCGGCAGGGAAGCATGTGGCTGATTGCGTGTAAACAAGCGGGACTCGTACAGCAGCTTGATCGGACGTATAGGAAAACCGTTGAAGGTGGGCTTATTCTTATAGAGTGTTGCGTCGAACACGATGAAGGGCCGTTGAGCTGCAGCCGCACTTGTGGTAGCGGAATCGGACGGCAGAGATGCGCCGAACACTCCAACCACCGCCAGCCCTGATGCCAAATATCTGAATATCCGTGATCGCATCACTTTCGCCCAACTACAACAGGCTGCTCCAACGGTTCCAGCACATTCACATCGACGGTGGGAACCATGGATGACGCCGACTCCAACAACATATGCCAACTATCGAGGGCGTGGAGACGAGAATACTTCCGGTCAGAGACTCCACGCGCACACAACCCCCGCGTCGGCGACCTCACGTTCTTCCCGAGACAGACGGAGAATGCAGTTCGTCAAGGCCTCGACCTCGCCGATGCAGAAACTCCATCCACATCGTTCTCGCTCGAGAATACGAGCAATCTCACCATCCGGATCACCGATATGGATGATCGGTCGGCCGGCTGCGGCAATACCATAAAACTTGCTCGGTACGATCAGCCCTTCCAGCGTCGGTCGCAGCGACACAAAATGTACGTCTGGGAGCGACAAGCTCCACCGCAAACGATCCGCCGCCTGGTACGGAAAAAACTGCGTGTTTCTCAAACCGCGCCGAGCCGCTTCCGAGATGAGCCATTGCCTCGCAATCCCGTCACCGACAAACACAAACCCAATCTCGTCCATGTGATTTAACTTTCCGCTGCGTCGATCATCGTCTTGAACTCATGGACATGGCCCATGTTCCCCGAGTAGCCCAGCACGAATTTCCCTTCGAGACCCCATTCTTTGATGAGCGGGTTGTGACGCTTATCGATCGGCTGAATGGCTTCTCCATCAGCCCAATTTTCGATGATCGTAATCCGATCGGAAGGGACGCCTTCCCCACGCAGTCGCTCTGCCATGATTTCGCCCAAGACGACGTTCGACCGCCCGAACCGCAATGATTGATTGCGCAACCGCTTCAACATGGGCGCGGCAAATCGTACACCGTACACGTCCAGGGAGGTCGCCACTTCCGGAAACAGATCCTGAACCCAGTTGACCAAGACCCCTCGCTTGAGCTTCACCGCCCATGCGGCGGGGACGGACATCAGTGGGGGATCGGTCTTCGCGACCACGATGTCCCCTTGTCGGATCAGACGCACCAGTCGCCAGGTCGCACCCAAATAAAACGTCAGATAATCGATCATCCGTCCCCACAGCTTAGTTCGCCCAAACCGCGACGTTTGCACCCGATGCACCTGTACCCCACGTATAGATTCGTTGACGGGAAGGGATGCTTGTGCATTCCCATACAACTGACACCCGGTAATCACATGAATATCTTGGCCTCGTGAAGCTAGATCAAAGGCCAGATCACTGAGGAGCTGGCTTGTTGCGGAGTGGTCGGGATAGAAGTAGCGATTGACGAAAATTGTCGTGGCCATAGGTATCAAGCCGGTGAATTGAGGCGCCTCGCTTCCTTTCAGATTGGGAGCCCGCGTTGTTGTCGTTCGAGCTCGTGCATTTTGAGTACGATCATATATTCGTAGAACGCTTGCAAGACGCAGTACGTAAACCCGGCCTTCCCATCGAGCCATCCTCGCTGCCATATATAAAAATAGAGAAACTTAATGAGCGGCCTCCATGGCAGCTTGAACGATAAAGTTTTAAGCGCTCGCCGGCGTAGCGCAGGATCGGTGGTGAACAGTGCTGGTTCGTATGCGTCACGCTGCTGGATCAGCTTCATCCCTTCCTGTGCTTCCAACTGAGAGTAACGATTATGTTTGTCGATCCATTCTGAAATGCCCTTACTGAAGTTGTAATGAATCAGCATCCCGGTCAGATATCCGTGCGCACCGTCGAGTCATCGGCACGGGATTCACCAGCCGCTGGAACCGGACGGATGAAGGGCGAAAGAAGCGCATGATCAGACCCGGCGGCATCGCATGTTTGATCCAACGCCCCATGAACATATTCTGTCGCCCACAATAGTAGGCCACGGGCAGGAGCATTGGGTCTCCAGCGATCGCGAGCAGTTCCTCTTTCAATTCTTCAGTCATCCGCTCATCGGCATCGAGGTAGAACACCCAGGGATGTTTGAAGGAGATCTGTTCGAGCGCCCAATTCTGATGCGCAGACCAATTGTCAAACCGCCTCTGCACGACGCGTGCACCCATCTCCTCCGCTACTTTGACCGTCCGGTCATTGCTGAAGGAGTCCAGCACCACAATGTCGTCTGACCAATTCACTGATCCGATACAGTCAGTAAGGTTGCGCTCTTCGTTCAGCGTCAGGATGAGAATCGAAAGGCTCATTTTCGTAACTTTGTAGCTCTGGATCGTGTGCGAGTACGCCCTTTCAGAAACCGAAGTCTACTCTCCA
>JAAUPT010000165.1 GCA_012032965.1 Nitrospira sp. | reverse complement strand
AATGCCTGAGCCAACTGCTCTTCCGAGAGAAGCCCTTCCGTGACCAGCGTTTGACCCAACGTTACCGAGACTCCGTCCAATCGACGTAAGACCTCGTCGACTATTTGTTTGTTGAGTATGCCCTCCCCTACCAAGATTTCTGCAAGGGAAGGACGAACAAGACCGCGTGGCATGGGGAACCTCCTCGACCATCCAATCTCTGTGGCCCACCGTCTGACTCACCCATAGTTAGCCGCCAACAGCTCCTGCCATCTGAAAAACGGGCAGGTACATCACGATGACGATCCCACCAACCATCACTCCCATGACGAGGAGTAAGGCCGGCTCAATCCACGTAGTGAGTTGGGCGAGCCTAGTATCGAGGTCCGCCTCATAAAACTCTGCGATATCCCGTAGCATCGTCTCGAGAGAACCTGTTTCCTCACCGACCGATAGCATCTCAATCGCGAGTCTTGGAAGGACCTTGGGCCGATCCAAGGCCTTCGCGAGCGTCGCCCCTTCACGAATCTCGTCGACCGCCCGAACCAGTCGCTGCGAAACAAAACGGTTAGAAACAGCTGCACACGCGCTATGTAAGGCATCCACAAGCGGAGTTCCGCCTCCAAGAATTGTTCCCAAGGTTCTCGTGAGTTGCACGGTATTGTGTTTGACGACAATCTGCCCGACGACTGGAAGTGTAAGAAATAGGCGGTCGATTGATAGGCGCCCGGTCGATGTCGTGTAGTAGGCCCGCGTCCCCAGCATAATGCCGATGACAACGAAAATTGCTGGCAATGCCCAAGACTCAGCTTGAGTGACCACATCGAGTACTAGTTGGGTTGCCCATGGCAAGGTCTTCGCCGATTCACCATAAACTGACACGAAGGTCGGCATGACATAGGTCAACAGAAATCCGATCACGGCGACGCCGATAAGCACAAGAACGAGTGGATAGGAGATTGCCTTCGTCACTTTTTGACGAAGTGTGATCATCAGCTTCAGGTACGTCACGTATCGTTGGAGCACATCCGGAAGATTACCGGATTGTTCTCCCGCCTTCACCGTGGCAACATAGAGTTCAGAGAAATATGGTGGGTGTTTCGCTAACGCATCCGAGGCGGATGCCCCACCTCGAATATCATCCTTCACCTCGCGTAATGCCTGCTGAAATCCAGCATGTCCAGCTCGTTCGATGAGCAGGTCCCAGACTCGTAAGATCGGCAGTCCCGATTTTACGAGAGCCAACAGTTCTTGATTAAAATCAAGAACTGGCCAAGAGGAAGTTTTCCCCGAAGCCAAGGCCTCCCCAGCTCTACCGTGGCTCTTCCACGTTTGTGGAGATGAAATACCAATAATCCTTGAGATTCTAATTTGGCACGAACAAGTGATTCCGCTTCGCCCTCTACATGGCCATAGATGGTGGAACCATCGGGCCGTGCGACTCTGTAGGCAAATACTGCCATAGCCTAGACCTTTAGACCTTGCGATTTAATTCAGCGTACTCGACTGCATACCTTCGTACCCGAGCACGTCGGTAGATCGTTCAGGAAGTCGGAGGGTTTGGCCCACCTGAATACGATCATCGGGAAGTTCATTAAGGACCATGAGGTGCATCACCGACGTATGATATCGCCTGGCGAGACTCCATAGCGTATCTCCAGGCTTAATCGCGATACTCACGGGAGTGGTCATAAGTGACGGCCGCGTTACAACCGACACGACGCCGACAGATGACATATTGTCCTTTGATTCATCCCCACTGTCTGACTGAGCTTCCTGTTCCACAACCACACCCATCACCTCCGGTCGTTCGGCACGTTGCGAAATCATGGCGGCCGGAGACGTCTCTCCTTTTGCCTGCTTCCCAATTTTTAACAACTGTTTTCGGAGCTGTCGCAGCTGACTCTGAAGAGCGACTCCAGTTCGCCTCATCTGCTCTCGCTCAGATCGTGCCGCGGCCAACTCCTCTCGTTGGAGATCGATCACATGACGAGCTTCGTTGAGTCGGCGTTCCGCCTCTCGACTACTCCCCTCAAGTTGAGCTCGGGAAATCTGCACATCAGCATATTCTTGGCGTTGTTGGTCAATTTCTGCCTGGAGTTCGGTAATCGTTCGTTGCGCATCCCTTAAGGAAGCTCGAAGGGTATCCACAGTTAGTTGGAAATCAGAAATTTCAGGGTCCAGGATTGGTTCAAGCGGGCTACATGCCACCATCCCAAACAGGAGAGCCCCGTTCACCATACTCCATCCCACCCCATTCCTTTGGAATGGGGTGCTCATAGAACACGGCTCCCACCAACGTGCGATCACGATCCTGTCACCATTTGTTATAGGGAGTACCGTTTGTCCCCACCAAGTCAGATCCGGAATACACATCAAAGATACCACCCTCCGTCGGCTCGCTAATTTCTTGCCAAGAGCTCGACAAATTCGTGAAGGGGTCCTTGGGAATAGCCCGGAGATATCCCGCCGTCACCAAACCATCTAAAGACGGAGGATACTTCCCATGGTCTGCGCGGTGATGATCGAGCAACTCGCGCAGCGTAAAAAGATCCTGCCGCAAGACCGTCTCTTTCGCTTTGACCAGCGATGATTGATAGGATGGAGCGGCTATCGTGGCTAAAATGCCCACAATGGACACCACAATCATCAGTTCAACGAGGGTGAATCCTTTTTCGCACTCCATGTGGTCACTCTACCAATCCTGATACGTGGTGCCATCCAATGCCATGGCTTCGCTTTGCGTCATCACATCATAGACATCCTCACCACACCAGCTAGATGGCTTTGGACGGTCCTTGTAACAACGTAAGAGCCAATCTGGTTTTCCTGTCATAGGATCCACTGGCATGACCCGCAAATAACGCCTGACCGTCGTGCCCCGAACGGTCGCTTCTTCTCCGGTGAGCTTCACCCCCAACAACACATCCAGGGACCTTCGGATACGTCCATAAAGACCCGAGACTTCCTTACAGACCAACTTATTTTTCAGACAGACAGGCCCAAGCAGGACATTCCCATCACGATTCCACTCCAGCTTGAACAGATCGATCGCGCTGCGAATGATTCGAAGCTGTTGGCGCAACTCAATTTCATGAGTTCGTTTCGTCGATATTTTACTCAGGGGCATGGCGACTGAGGCCAAGACCACAATAATTGTCATGGTGACGAGGATCTCGATCAATGTAAGCCCATCCTCTCTCACCGCACTCTCACTACCCCTGACCCGATAGCTTCGAACGATGCCTCATCAACTGTACCGGAATGCCTCAGCTCAACTCGAACGGGTGATACACCGGGTGACTTTGCCACAAAGGTGAGGTTTACGGTCCGGGGCGCTCGTTGATCCGGATGAGTGAATTGAAACATGACAGTTCCCTCCCGGTTTCCATCTCCTTCCGGTTTAGTCGCGCCCGCGGTGATCAGCTGCCCATCATCAAGATGTTTAAACTCCAGAATGTCAGGGTCGTACTCGAACCTGAATGTGTTTTCATCAGAGGTTCGGAGTCGACCATCCACAATAGCTATTGTGACTTCCTTGCCGGATTGGACAATCGATTCATTGGGTTTGACTTGCAGTGCAGGACCTGGCGTCGCCAATTTGGCCAATGACTGGGCTGGCTTCAGCAGTGCTGCACCTCTGAGTCTTCCACCAGGCCGAGTGGCAGATCTCCCGTAATCACCGTTTAAAGACGTCGATATCGTTCCCGTAGAACCGGAGAACACTGGGCTGGTGGAATAGTTGAATTCGGTCCCTGACCAAAATGCCTGATTGGTAGACCCAGGAGGAAGCGCCGGCTGTGCGATACGGGGAGTAATCGTCAAAATGACTTCCGTCGTGACCCGTTCGGTTTTAAAAGAACTCAACAACTTCCCGATAAGTGGCAAAATCCCCAATCCATGGCATGGTAACGCGTGTTCACGATCCTCTTCTTGAAGAAGACCACCGAGGACGACTGTTTCACCATCCCTCATGTTCAGAGTCGTTTCCGCGGAACGATTGCCAAATTTAAATTGTTGAATGAGCGGAGAAGCCTGCAGCGTGATTTGATCTCCAACCCGAATGACCTCCACCTTCATTTTTAACGACAACTCATTACCCAAACGAATGGAAGGTTCTACGGTCAGTTTGACTCCCGTATCTCGAAACTCAATTGACGTGACGGTTGAGGTAGTCGGGATGGCTCCGGTGGTGGCTTGCCCTGGTAAAACATTGGTCGTGGAGAGAAGGATGGGTTGCTTGTCTCCGATATTAATCTCTGCCTTTTTGTTGTTGATGACACGGATCTTCGGCGAAGCAAGCGTCTTGGCATCTGATTGCTGCTTAAAGAAATCCAGCAACACGGTGGTCGGCAGTTTAAAGAGATAACTGTCTGGCCCAAGATTCGTTAGTTGCCGGTAGGTCATCTGTACAGCCTCTGCAGCCAGAGTTCCTGTGAATCCCGCGGCAATTAATCCAGCACCAGCTTGTTTCGGATAGTTAAGCCCATATGTCTGATTCTTCGTACGGTTGACCTCCAGCACTTCGAGATCAAAGAGAACCTCTGGCTCCTGTCGGTCATTAGCAAGGATGATCCTTTCGGCAAGCTCCAGTTTCTCCGGCTGGTCACGAATGACAATGGCATTCAGCTGTTCGTTCGCATGCATTCGCTTCGAATCCAACATGCTCTTGAGTAGGAGCACCATATCCTTAGCTTTGGCCGTCGATAGGTAGAAGGTCCTGATCATCAGGTCCTGATACTGTTCCTGCTTCTGCTTGGTATCAGGACTGATAACTGTGACGGTTGGAGATATCTGGCGGGAAAATAAACTATTACTATTGAGGATCAGTTGAAGTGCCTCTTCAAATGGCGTGTCCTGAATCGAAATTGAAATTGGATCATTCCGGACATCCTTATCGAACACAAGGGTCAGCCCACCAGCCTTTGCCACCCCTTCCAATACTTCCTTGATGCCGGCATTCTTAAATTTTAAGGTTACAGGCTGCCTCAAGCCTTCCGCTCTTCTGAGTGCTTGTTGGTCTTCGGTAAGTCGCGTGATGCCCTCGAGTGGGTCTTGGTATGTGGGATCCAGCTCTACGGCCCGCGCGTAACTTCCTAAAGCCTCCTCGATTCGCCCGAGTTGCGCCAGACGTTCGGCTTCACGATATTGAGATCGTGATTCCTTTAAAACGCGTGGCTTCCTGAAAACCGGCTTGGTATTCGGCGCTGGAAGGTTCAATGCTGAGCGCGCGCTTGAATTCTTCAAGCGCGAGATCAGCG
>JAAUPT010000164.1 GCA_012032965.1 Nitrospira sp. | reverse complement strand
CGGTGTGACGGGATCGGACGCGGCGCTTGTAAGGAGCAAGGTGTCGCGGTTGAAGCTTAGGTGAGAGCGGCAGAGTTAAAGAGCACCACGCTTCCCACCATGCAGAGAGAGAAAAAGATTGCACGTGGCACCATCCGTTTGGGCTCGTGCGTTTCTTCGGCGATGGTCGAGCACGCGTCAAAGCCGATGAACGCCCAACCAGAAATAGCGAGCGCCGCTAGAAACGCAGCGGTCTGGCTGGGGGCAGTCCCTGTCCCAAGATGGGCGGACAGTTCGGAAAAATCATGCTGCCGGAAAAAGAGGAATAACAATAATGCGACACCGAACGAGCCGACGATTTCCGCATAGACTCCAAGGGAAATGAGGAACTTGAAGACCGAGACGTGGATAAGATTGAGGACGGTGCAGACCAGCATAAACACCGCTCCCCAGATCACGAGAGTCGACCCTCGTTCCACTTCCTGATCCGAAAAAAATCGCCAACCGACACCACCGGTATAGGCGGTCGTGGTAACCATCGCGATTGTGGAGCTGATGTAGATGGCCCCGGCGTACGTGCCGGTGGTTGCGCCTCCGAGTTGCCTTGCCCATTTGTATGCGCCCCCCGCGATCGGAATCTGCGAGGACAACTCCGCATACACGGTTGCCACCAACAACTGCATCACCAAACAGAGTGCAAGCGCCGCAAACCACCCACCACCTGTCACTACCGTCTGGACGCCTATGATGGCGTAGAGCCCGGCAACCGGCGAGACGGTCGCGAAGCCGATGGTCAGGCTGTTCCAGAGTGTGAGGCTGCGGCGGAGCGCCTCGGAAGTACCGGTAGCAGAGAGAGCCGTCTCCGGACTTTCGTGGCTTACCATGACAGACCTCTCTGACTCAGCAGGAGGTCTGCCTGATCCGGTACGAAAAGCACTATGGAATGGAGATGCATAACGAAGCCTCCTGCTGGAAGGTTAAATTCCCAAAAGGCCATGTACCTCTGTACATGATCTCCCGGGTTTTTATCCCTCCGTGGAGCCTCGTTATGCGAGGCCGAAAACTCTTGGACCAGACGCTCCTTCCTACAAGACAAGGAAGCCGGAACCCTAGTTTTCCTTTTGGAACTAGTTTCGTATGGATCCTATTGGCTTACCATACCAATGTCAAGTCGCTAGACGCACACCGCGTTTTCACCGCGGACTCCGCGTCTGTCTATTCCCCCTCTCTTTCTTCCTGATCATCTGCCCTGAAGATGAAGATTATGAGACTTCATCCGTGGCCTTGGCTCGATTGACTTTTTTTGGCCCTGGCGAGTAGGGTCCATTGTTCACATAGTTCACGGGAGGGAGTCGGATGCAGATTCAAGTCAATACGGATAACAATATCCATGGGCGTGAGGAAATCGTTGCGCTTGTTGAGACCAGTGTGGAAGGAGCACTCGGCCGATTTCGTGATCGGATTACGCGGGTCGAAGCGCATCTCAGCGATACCAACAGTCACAAACAAAAGGTGACGATATCCGGTGCGTCCTGGAAGCCAGGCTAGCCGGTCACCAGCCCATCGCCGTGACCCATCAGGCCGCGACAGTCGAGCTCGCCTTGAGTGGAGCAGCGGACAAACTCGAGCGGTCGGTGGAGAGCACGCTCGGTCGACTCAAGGATCGATAATCCCAGCAACCGAGGCTCACCCCTCACCATCAGGAGGTCCAGCGATGCGTAAACGACTTCTCGACCCAGCTCAGAAACACGTTGCCTCCGATGATCCCACCTGGTTGGATCTCGACAGTTTGGCTGACGTCGAAGTCACGTCGGAAGATCCTGCGCATCCGATCGAAGCCGCACTGTTGCTTAATCGGTCGTCAGGATGGCGTGCCGGAGGGCTGGGTGAGCAAACGATTCGACTGCTCTTTTCTGCTCCACAACGAGTTCGTCGGATCCGGTTGAACTTCGTGGAGCCTGGGATCGAGCGGACGCAAGAGTATGTGCTGCGGTGGTCACAGGATGGCGGAAAGACCTTCCGAGATATCGCGCGTCAGCAGTGGAACTTCAGTCCCCAAGGGTCGACTTCCGAAGCGGAAGATCACCACGTGGACCTTTCAAGCGTCACAGTTCTCGAGCTCTGCATCATTCCCGACATCGGGGGAAACCGTGTGCCAGCAACTCTTGATCAGATGCGAGTAGCCTAATTTCCCCAGGAGTGGGCAGAACGATTGTGCTAGGATGCGCCACTCCGTTCGTGCGTCTGCGATCTGCGTTGGTTACACCTGGATGCCATGACACCCCGGTTCCCTCACACGCTTCCGACTATCGCTTCTTGCTCCTCATCATTCCCCCGGTGTTCATCCTGCTGCTTGCGATCGGACTATTTGAGTTCAGTTCCAATATCACGGTCAATAACTTTCATAGTCTCACCAACTGGTTGATGCATCCAGCCTCGGAGACTTCGGAACAGCCGTTCAACGCCACCCATTTTCTGGTGGAGGTCAAGTCGAGGTACATCTGGCTCACCACGGTGGTGCTGGCGTTGGTGGCTGGGATTTACGCGTTCATCCTCTGTGCGATGATCATCTACCAATGTCATTCGCGATCGCGGCTGTGGGTGGTCACCTCCGTCGGAATAGTCTTTGCCCTAAGCGGTGTGGCCTTTATCTGGGCACTCGATGAGACACATACGCTCTACCGCGCCATCTTTGGCTTTAGTTACGATAACCTCCGCCAGGCTGGACCTCAGCGGATCGGCGAGCACCTCTTGCGCTATGTCATGGTGGTGGTGTCCATCGTGAACGTGCAAGCCCTGATCGTCCCTGTGGTGGCTCTGCTGGCAGCTTGCAGCACCCTTGCGCCGCCGATCTCAGGCCAACCCGACCCCAAATTCTATGCATCACAGATGAAGCGGTTGAAGGAAGTCTTGACCGCCGCCTCGGCGATTCTCGTTTCCGGCATCTTGCACATGGGAGCCTGGCTTCGGTGGCCTGCGGCGTTGGTGGCCGACAAAGCTGGTCAAGAGGCGGTGCTTGGGGCCGCTTTAGCCATTACCCTCTTTTGGGGCGTCACCTTTACGTTGATGTTGGTGGCGACCTATCTGCCCGCAGCGCTCCTGCTGGCCAGACGGGCCGAAGCACAACTCTTGGAACGCTCACCAACAGCGACCGAGCCGGATCCAGACCAATGGCTCAAAGACAACGGCTTGTTCCTGTCGTTACAAGATCACTTCCCGCAGTTCGGGTTGATCCTTGCCCCCCTGCTCGCCAGTCCCTTGAGTTCCCTGCTGGTCGCTCCGTTGACTCCGACCGGCTGACGATGCTCTCAGCTTCTCCAGGTCGTTCCGTCACCAAGCGGTGCAGAAAAGATGACGATTAACCAGCTGAGTACGGTAACGTTATCGGCAGGCGAAGTGGCAATATTCGATGGGGCTGGGAGGGGCGCCCAAGGCCATCTTGATAGCCTCGGTCTCGTAACCGAGATCTTCTAAATCCTTCTGCGCGTGGGTGAGCTCTTCTTCGGTCAGATAGGCCACGGTATCTGGAATACCATTCTCTTTCAGCGCTCGCAGAATGGCGCCTAAGGTCTCCCGTTCCTCCGGTGGCATGTTGGTGCCGAGCGGAAATTCGAGCCGACGGCGATAGGGGCTTTCAAGGGTTTCGTTGAGCGCCTTGATCGTCTTCAGGACCAATCGATCCTGTTGCCACGATTGGAGCTTCGGTCCTGCGGAGGGATGGGTGGCTAACAGCTCCATGAGGGTGATCGCATTCGTATTCAGCGACCGTCCCACGAACTCCCGCTGTGGTTCCAGCATCGTCTCATTCATCCCCAAATGCTTCGCGACGGCTTCGACCAGTGCGAAGTTGACCATGAAACTGTACTGCCCGCCGAACTGGCCATAGCACGGTTTCTCCGGATCGTTTAAGACATTCATGTCGGCAGTCCCCGCATCGAAAGCGCTGAATCCAATGGCGTCCGGGGCCAAGAGCCGCTTCGCCTCTTTGAGCGTTGCGAAGGCACCCACATTGACAGGCACTACCACCTCTTGGTCGATGGCCTGGAGAAATTCGACGATGGTTTTCCGATAGGGTACGTCTTTCCATTCGACCTTGCGATACTCCTTTTCCCACACGAGTTCGTCAAGGAACGGCGGAAAGGTCTTGAGCACGTCGAGATCCTTGGCTTGGAACGCTCGGACGAATGCCGACCAGTCCTGAATGGCGGCATGCAGTGTTTCGCTGAGGTTCGGGCGGATATATTCTTCTTCGACCTCGCTTCCCTGTTTCGCCAACAACTTGGTGGGCAGGTCGTTCCACAGTTCGTTGCCGATGATTCGATCGACAGTCCCATCAGCCACCCCGGCTATGTGATCAATGGACCCGCAGAGGGTATCCACACGATCCCGATGGACTGCCAGGTCGGCGTGAGCGAGAGCCCCGTCCAACACCGGTTGTTCCCAATCAATCATGATATACCGCACACGCGGATAGATGGTGCTTTGCCTATCGAGCGCCTTGAGATGACTCAGAAAACAGGCAGCGAGGTTGCCGTTGCCGGGCCCCAGTTCCAGTATGGTTAAACGATCAGAGGACGATGGCGGATGACTGCCAGCTTTCTCTCGCTTCGTCACGCGCTCGTAATAATCGGCCGCCAACGCATGGGCCAGCCGGAAGTCCGCCGATGCGAACGTCTGGTAATAGGATCGGAGCTTATCCCCTCGTAGCCCATAAAAGAGCTGATTGAGATGGGTCTGCCACTGATCCAGCGGCTTATATTCTCCGACTAGCTGCGGAAGGGCATCAGCATCTTGCAGCATATTCCCCGGTCACCGGTAATGAGTTTAATGAAGAGCCCGGTACAGTGGGCGAAATCCTAACAGATGGCTGGAAAACGCCGCAATGGCTAACTCAGTCTGTTTATTGACAGTGCTGTTTCAATAGGTGTAGCAGACAGGCGTGATGATTCGGGTATCTTTGCTCGCCTGTCAGCTCATACTGACCTGTTTTCCATCTGTTCAGTGTGCCGCAGCCGAGGAGCTGCCGCTCACCGAAAACGTACCGATTTCAGAATTCCAAAACCAGTCAGATGAGACGAAAGCGTATGATTTTGACGCCCCCCCACAGGGCATGTTCCGCTCAATTGTAGTGGCGGAGGGATTTGAGGAGCAATTAGGATGGCATCAGGCCCACGAGATCGTACCGATCAAGCCAACCGACGTATTTCCAATGGACGCGCGCACTATCCATATCGTTTTCTCTCTCCATCAACACTATCAGGCATTCAACGTGTTTGGCCTGTGCAGGCCGGAACGAG
>JAAUPT010000006.1 GCA_012032965.1 Nitrospira sp. | reverse complement strand
ATGGATCTCTTGGTAGGCCTGCACCATCTTCTGGAAATCTCCGGCATCGTTGATGTCCAACAATGGAACGATATGCGCATTCCCATTGCCAATATGGCCGAAGATCGCCACGGGCACCTGTTGTCCCCCGAAAAACTCCTCCAAGTATCGCATCAGCTCGCTGATTCGTTCAGCCGGTACGACAACGTCATCAACGAAGTTGATCGGCTTCTTTTTGGCATCAAATCGATAGAGAGTCGGATAGAGGGCCTTCCGGGCTTTCCAGAGTTGCTCCCGTTGCGACGCATCAAACGCAAGGGTGAGTGCCGACGCTAGTTTATACGGTCGACAGATGGCTGCCATCGCGTCGGCCTTCTCACGAAGGTCGACCTCGGTCGAATCGGCATCCAACTCGACCAGCAATGTGGCCGCCGCATCATCAGGAATGCCATGATTCCCGCGACCGATCAAATTAAGCGTGTTGGCATCCATGACTTCCAGAGCGCTTGGCTGGAGGGTCAGGAGCTGAGGGACGGCTTGACCGACTTCTTCAAGGCTTTGAAAATGAATCAGCGCAGTCAGCGTCGCCGCAGGCTTCTCCGCCAGCATGATCGTGGCTTCACTGACGATACCCAGCGTTCCCTCGCTGCCCACGAACAGCTTGGGGAGATCGAAATGGCCACGGGTCAACCCCTCGGCCACCCCAAAGAGATTGTATCCACAGCTGTTCTTACTGACGGTCGGTCGCTTGGCGGCAATAAGATCGGCATGAGCCTGAGTTAATACCAGCACGTCGCGCAGTGCAGGCACGGACGTCAGGAACCGTTCAAGCGTCGGATCATTCAGAGCATAAGATCGAGCCTCGATCCAGGATGATGAGGTCAGGCATAGCCGAAGGCTTTGGATATTGTCCTTCACGGAACCATACCGCAACGTATGCGGACCTGAGGAGTTATTGTCGATCATGCCACCCAGTTTGCACATGTCCCCACTGGATGGGTCGGGACCAAACAGGAGCCCGTGCGGGCTGAGCTGCTTGTTCAATTCCGCCAAAACAATACCTGGCTGAACACGAGCCCAACGCTGCTCCCGATTCACTTCGAGGATTCGATTCATCCGTGACACATCGAGATAATGCCGGACCCGATGGCAGAACCGGTTAGATTCGTCCCGGCAGCTCGAGGCGTCAGTGGAATGCCTCGTGACACAGCGTAGCTTACCGTCGCAGCGATATCATCTTCCGACTCGACCAGAACAATGGCTTGTGGAGGAACGCGGTAGATGCTGGCGTCCACCGCATACGCTGTCAGCGCGGGGCCATCGTCCAAGACTTTCCCTACTCCCAATAGAGCACGAAGATCTTTCGCAACCGGGCGGCTCCTTGTCGGTTGGATTAATGATGGAAAAGAAGGTGTCATAAGCCTTGACTTATTCCTAACGGGGACAGTCTGCGGGTCACCACCGTCGTTGTTCCTGGACTCCGATTTCTTCTACAATACACACGACCATGGATCAGCCGACTGTATTTATCACGCGTCTGCTGCCTCAGCCAGTAATGGACGCCATCCCTCGGTACTACCAGGTGCTGGCTGAATCACCCAACCGACCACTGACCACAGAAGAGCTACGGCGCGGCTTTTCCCAGGCCGATGCCGTGATCTGTACGTTGGCAGACTGCATCGACACGTCACTACTGGCCCACACGACAAAGCTGAAAATTGTCGCCAACTAATGACCGTCGGCTACAACAACATCGACCTGTCTGCTGCGGCTCAGCGTGGCATCATTGTCACCAATACACCAGATGTACTGACCGACGCCACCGCCGACCTGACGTGGGCGCTATTGCTGGCGGTCGCGAGGCGTGTCGGCGAAGGAGATGCCTGGATTCGAACCGGTAATTGGACGGGATGGACTCCGACGCAAATGCTGGGTACCGACATTACGGGGAAAACGCTCGGCATTATCGGCATGGGACGCATCGGTCAGGCGGTGGCACAACGAGCAATCGGGTTTCGAATGTCGATACTCTATGCCGGCCGTCATGCTGTTTCAAGCCCTCCGGGTCTTTCCTGGACATGGCATCAGCTGGACGCCGTGCTCACACACTCTGATTTCATTTCGCTTCATGTTCCACTTACCGACACCACCCGTCACCTTATCGGCCAACCTGAGCTTGCTCGGATGAAGCCGACGGCCTTTCTCATCAACACGTCACGAGGACCGGTCATCGATGAGTCCGCCTTGCTGTCGTCGCTCGAGGCACGAACCATCGCCGGAGCCGGACTGGATGTCTACGAGCACGAACCGATGATCTCCCCTGCTTTGTGCTCGCTGCCGAATGTCGTCCTTCTTCCCCACCTCGGATCGGCCACGCTTCAAACGCGTGTTCGCATGGGACTTATCTGTCTCGATAATATTGCGGCCGCATTGGAAGGTCGATCGGTTCCGAATCGGGTGAATTGAGGGATGTTGGAGAAATGGTCCCGTAGTTACGACGCATACCGAAAACCGGCGTCCCCTCCTCTTTGCTTCCCCTTCAAGGCTGCCAGACGTTGAGGGACGTCGTGGAACGAAGGAATTGACTGGAAGGCGTGTGAGGCCTTCTCCCACTGTTCCTCGGCTTCGTACAGTAAGCCCAGCTCATACCGTATGGCTTGCCCCTTTGCACCCTCACACCGTGGATCAGCCAAGACCGTCTCCAGCCCGCGAATGGCGAGAGCGATCTGGCGCTCTTCCTTGAGACAGACCGCCGTCATCAGCGCTGAATCAAGATAGAATGAGTCGCTGTTCATCGACACCTGGAATTCTTCCTTCGCCTCTTCGTAGAGTCCCATGTTCTTGTACGCCACACCTAACGCGTAGTGTGCTTCATAGTCTGGTGGCGGCCCAGCGGGTTCTCTAGTTGCCACCGTGGGAGAAACGGACGGCATCTCTGGAGCAGTCAGGTGGCTTGATGGCAGATCAACGGCCGCCTTGGTCGGATGTGGGACTGGCGCTGGGATCGCTTTGGATTGCTGTCTTCTGTCCTTCGTCGCGGAGGTTGGCTCCCCGGTCGATGGCGCACGAACCGGCTCACTTTGCTCCTGACGTGAGGCCGTTCGCGACGGGGGCACTGCTTTGGCAACCGTCGACACCTGCGCGGTCGATGCAGGTGTAACCTGTATCCCTTCCTTTTGATGAGCATCCTGCTCGTGGGCTTCACCCATTACTGGCAACCCGTGATCCTCATCAAATGGATTCACGTCGTCAGGTTCCGCCCCAACAAGTGAAAATCCTTGAATCTCTCGAGTCTTTTCCTCCAGACCGTTCGCCTGATCTTCCTTTATGTCGGTCCCAGCCGATTCACCACTCTGGCCTAACGAAGACGTACCGATCGATGCCTCGTGTTCAGAGGCAATCTGTACGAATTCTATCGGCTCTACCGAGATATCTCCCCTTATCCTCGCCGCCAATCGATTCACGAATGCCTCATCGGTGGACAGAGCTCTCACTTTTTCAAAGAGTTCTTCGTGGAGGCTTTCCATTCCGGGTTCAGGATGTTCCAATAACAGTTCGACCGCTTTCGCATATTGAATCGCTGCGCCCGAATGATCTCCTTTTTCTTCATAGAGTTCACCTTTCAGTTCCAGTAAGGGAACCGAGTTCGGCTCAGCGGAGAGAAACTCCTGAATCAGTAATTCGGCCAAACCTAGATCATGGGCCCGTAACGCCGCTCCTGCCAGGAATCGATATTCGCCCAGTGCGACTTGTACATCCCCCCGTTGCAAATGTAACCGAGCGAGGAGCTGACAAACTTGCGGATTGCCTGGTTCCCGCGTGAGCATCTGATTCAAGATCGCTTCTGCTCCGGCATATTGTTTCTCGTCAATACGCCGGATCGCTTCGGTCAACAGATCGAGCGGTTCCGATGGCCTCTGCACGGGTACAGAAGTACCTGGTTTCACGGCATTGATCGATCCCGTCCCACCTTTCTTGATACTTTCCACGAACTGAGCCGCTTCACTATTCGCCGAATCGATCCTCAGTACGGCAAGATACGCATCCTTCGCCTCATCATATCGACCTTGCGCCGATCGCTCGCGGCCCAGCTGCAGATACACTTTCGTCGCTTCATCTTGCTGGTTTTCCTGGACGCAGAGTTCGGCGACGCGCTGTTGTGCGTTAAGGTTCGACGGATCCTGCAGGACGATCTTCTTGTAGATTTCGAGTGCGTCTTTCCCTCGACGCTCCTTCAAGTAGTACTTCCCAAGCGTGAGATAGTCCTGAACGGCGCTACTGATGAGTCCTCGTTCCACGTTCAGGTCGCCGAGGTGGCGATAGACTTCGTAACGGGTGGGATCACACTTGAGTACTTTTTTGAAGGCGGCGATCGCTTTGAGTGTGGCACCCTCTGCCCGGAATGCCGCCGCGGCTGGAGGAAGGCTGTGGCAGCTTCCCCTGGGACGTTCCGTTTCAGGTGTAAATCTCCAATGGAATTATGAATACTCCCGTCGCCTGGCATTTCCGTTGCCAGTTTCTTCCATTCGGCAATCGCCGCTTCAAACTGTCCACGGGAAGCCAGGAGTTGAGCTTGTTGAAGAACGCGACTGCGATCCGGTGGCACAACCATTTCCTCCACAGAAGACAGAACAGCCAAACGCTAACAGTCTCAATGAGTTTTGTCTAGGAAATGGCAGAATGAGACGAGAGAACAGCTCGGCAGAAGAAACCGTCCTCCTGTTCAAAGGACCGGCTCTCCAGCCGAGCATGGTGAGACGAGTCTACTTTAAGAGGCAGCGATCGCTGACTTGAGCACGTTGGCCGCTTGAGGCCCCTTGGCTCCTTGCACAATGTCAAACTCCACGTTTTCCCCTTCCTTGAGAGTCTTGAAGCCGTCCCCCTGCAACGCCGAGTAATGGACGAAGACATCTTCTCCGCTATCCAGCCGGATAAACCCAAATCCTTTCCGATCGTTGAACCACTTGACCGTTCCTTTTGTCTTCACTGAACCCCTCCTTTTGTCAACAACGACGAGCAGTTACGTAGCGCCATCGCCCAAGCTGCATAGCTTCACTAAGGTGAAAGATGAAGATAGACCGGACAAGAATTCGGTTGGTCGAATGGACGGGCACCTGAAGGAGTGATACATCGCTCACGGGACCCATCATTGCAGAGGAAAGTCGCGCAGCATGTAACATAGGGCTGATAGTCTGTCAAGCGAATCTTCATCGAACGGGATTTCGCCTGTATTTACAGGGGAGAATGACTGCCCTATAGTGTGTGACATTTCCCGTCCCCGATCCAGAGACTTTGTGATCCTACGAACTCTTCTCGACCGCTACATTTTCACCGAACTTCTTTCTCCATTTGGGCTCAGTCTTGGGGCACTCTGTTTTGTGATGTTGACGCGAGAGCTCCTGCGTCTTGTCGAGTTGCTCGTCTCCAAAGGGGTTGGATTCTGGGCGGTATTGAAAGTGATAGCCATGCTGCTCCCCTCTGGTCTGGTGCTCACGTTGCCCATCGCGGGTCTAATCGCATCGATTACGGCATTCGGTCGATTGTCCTTCGATAAAGAACTGGTCGCCATGCGGGCGGCCGGACTCAGCCTGCTACGCCTCTCACAGCCAGTCCTGCTTTTTTCCGTTTTCGTCTGTACGCTCACCCTGGTGTTGTCCCACTGGGGGCAACCATGGAGTTCGCTGAACTTGAAGAAAGTTGCCCTCAATCTGCTCAAAGACCAACTCGTCTTGGCCCTGGAGCAAGGCACCTTCAACGAGCCGATTCCTCACATGATGATCTATGTCCCTGAAAGTGAACCAGGTCATTCTTCCGACGGCATCTTTATCTCCGATGAACGCCTACCTAATGAGCCACGAGTCATCGTGGCGCAGCAATACCATGTCTTCATGGATTCTGAGCATGAGCACGTTGCCCTACGGTTGATCAACGGAACGATTCATAGCCGGCCTGGTCAAGACGACCAGTACCGACAGATCGCGTTCGCGAGTTACGACATCAAGATCAACCTGAATCTGAGCGGCTATTCAGCCACCGAGGAACGTCCATCCTATGATCAAATCATGGCACGCCTGGCAGAAACCGACGGAAAAGATGCCGGCGCTCTTCGTCGCCTGATGGAATATTACAAAGATCTGGCATTCCCGACCGCTTCCCTCGTATTCTGTTTACTCGGAGTGCCGGTCGGCATCGTGTCGAAGCGATCGGGTCGTGTCGGGGGATTTGCCGTCGGCGTGGGTATCATTATTGCCTTCTATATTCTCAACGTCGGCTGTGATTTCTTGGTGACAGCCTTAATCCTTCATCCGTTCCTCGGTGCCTGGCTGCCCAATATCATTTTCGTGGTGATTACCGTCGGGATGTTCGCACGGATGAGCAGGCAATAACCTCAATGACGATCCTGTTTCGCTATATCCTTCGCGAATTCTCGAAAATCTTCGGAATGTGCTTTGCCGGCTTGGTGACCATTTACCTGGTAATCGATTTTTCGAGAAGGTCCGTCGCTTTCTTCGGTACGAATCCGGCCTTCTTCCCATCCTGACGTACTTCGCCTTAAAAATTCCTTCCATTTCGTTTCAAGTCGCTCCATTTGCCATACTGGTGTCAACTCTTTTGACCCTTGGACTCCTTGCCCGCAGCAATGAAATCACGGCGATGCGCAGCTGTGGAATCAGTCTGCTGTGGATGTCATCCCCCTTTCTTCTCTTCGCCAGCGCCGTGTCACTGGTGCTCCTCACTTTCAGCTCGACCGTTATTCCCCTGGCTTCTGAAAAAGCCGAAGAAATCCGTGTGATCCAAATCGAACAGAAACCCGCTCCGATCACTGTCCAGGCTGCTCAGCCTTGGGCTCGCCTCAGCGCCAATGCACTCATGAAAATCAGTGAGATCGACACCACCGGTATGACCGTGCGAGGAGTCCGCTATTTTTTATTTCCGCCCTTCTTTCAACTTGAACGCATCACCGAGGCGGAGGAAGCTCGCTATACTCCGACTGGTTGGATTCTGGCGAATGGGCATCATCGTCGATTTCTTGAAGGCGACACAGCCGAGCTTGTCCAGTTCACGGAACAGCTGATCAAGATCCCGCTTATTCCGGACGACTTCTCCAGTTCGCTCATCGGGAACTCAGACACGATGACGTTCCGAGAAATACAAAATTATCTTGGGCGTTTCCGACATGAAGGTTTTTCTTTTACTCGCTTATTGACAGACTATTATGGTCGGGTGGCCTTTCCACTGGTCACCGTCGTGATGGTGGTTGTAGGCATTGCCTTGAGTCTTCGACGGAGCGGAGTGCGCGGAGGCAGCATGGCGGTGGGAATTGGACAAGCGTTCATCGTGGGGTTCTGCTACTGGACGACTCACTCCGTCGCAATTGCGCTGGGACGAGGGGGAGCCTTGGCACCAATGCTGGCTGGATGGATGGCAAACGCACTCTTCCTGAGCTTCGGACTCTATCTCTTGTTGAAAGTTCGCCATTGAACTATGGTTTCCTAGTTGACTGTATTCTGGTCTTCCGGTAAGAAAGGCGCCGGAGACGCCTATTGAAGGAGGAACAAGCATGGCCTCGCGCGTAGTGATCACTGGTCTCGGAATGGTGTCTCCTATTGGGATCGGCGTCAGTGAATTTTGGAAATCGGCTCTTGCGGGTCGGTCGGGGGTTACGGCAATCCCATCGCTTGGGTGGTTTCCTATGTCCGGGTATCGCTCACAGGTGGCCGGCCAGGTCCATAACTTCGCCCCAGAGCAATATTTGTCGGCCACACAAGCCAATCGCGTGGATCGCTATGCGCAGTTTTCTTTGGTCGCTGCCAAGGAGGCGCTGACCGATGCCAACCTGAGCATGACAAAGGAAGCTCCTCATCGCGTCGGAGTGATCGTTGGAGCAGGGATGGGTGGAATGGTGATGGGAGAGCGAGAAATCACTCAGCTCTTCGAGACCCAACGACCACATCGCGTACACCCTAATTTCATTCCTACGATCACACTGAACTCTGCTTCTGGGATTGTCGCCATGGGCCCGAATCTCACCATCTCTACAGCATGCTCCTCCAGTGCCCATGCGCTTGGCCAAGCCCTGCAATGCATTCGTACCGGTCAGGCTGACGTGGTGATCGTCGTCGGGGCCGATGCGAGCATTACCCCCTTGGTCTTCGCTGGATTCTGCTCCTTGCGTGCGCTCTCGAGTGAATTCAACAATGCCCCGGAGCAAGCGTCACGTCCGTTTGACCGACGCCGCGACGGCTTTGTGATGGGCGAAGGAGCCGCCGCCTTGATCGTAGAATCATGGGCACATGCCAAGAAACGGAAAGCCAGAGTCTATGCCGAGCTCGCCGGATACGCCGCGACCAGCGAAGCCTATCATATGGTCATTCCCCAGGAAGATGGCCAGGAAATCTGCACCACGATGAAAATCGGTCTGAAGTCAGCTGGTATCGGCCCGGATCAAGTAGACTATATTAATGCGCATGCTACCTCCACGACGATCGGCGATGCCGTTGAGACTAAGGCCATCAGGACACTCTTTAAGAATCGAGCAGATAAAATCGCCATCAATGCCACAAAATCACTTGTCGGCCATACCTTGGGCGCAGCGGGCGCGATCGGTGCCGTGGCAACGACCCTTGCGATTCATACTGGGCAAATCCACCCTACCGCCAACTACGAGGAGCCAGACCAGGACTGCCGATTAGATGGGATCCGTCGAGCAGTCCAAGAGCGAAAGATCCGCTACGCGCTCTTAAATGCATTTGGATTCGGCAGCAACAATGCCACGGTTGTCTTTAAGAAATTTGTCCCCTAGAACACTATCGAACGATAATGAGGCCTATTTCCACAGTTCAGCTGCGAAGGGCCTCATGCCACTCAAGGAGCACGCATAATGACTGAACGGATCAACCCTCAGATCACCGAGAAAATCGTCCAAGCGCTGGCCAGCTATCTCAAACGAGACCCGGCTTCAATTACCGAGGCACATCATCTCCGAGATGATCTCGGCCTCGATTCGGTGGCCGTCATTGAGCTCCTCTTCGAGATCGAAGAACGATTTAAACTTCAGATTCCAGACCAGGACCTTCCGGGACTGAGCACGGTAGGCTCGGTTGCAGCCTACGTGCAGCGACGTCTCGCAGAACCTCAGGGGAGCTCGAAGCCTGAATCACCAAAATCCAAGACGCCATCCATCAAGTCGGGATCAAAAAAGTCCGCTTCATCCAGGTCGACATCGGCAAATCCTCTTCCACCAAATTGGCCTCAACGAAACTGAAATCCGGCTCCGCCAAGAAACCAAAAACAATGCCCAAGCCTGCTGCGAAGACAAAGAAAAAGGTCACAACCCGATGAGCAACCCTCAACTCCCCACCCCTATCACGCTGACTCAGATCCATCAGGTTGTCGGTGGTACGATCCATGGCAATGACCAGACACAAATCTTTAGTCTTACGAGCCTCGGTCAAGCTGACCCACAGGCTCTCTCATTTGTGACGAACGAGAAAATGGCAAAGGCTGCGACTACTCTTGCAGTCGCAGCGCTACTGGTGCATCGACATCAGCCGGATCTTGCGGTGCCGCAGATCGTCGTTGATAATCCAATGTTGGCCTTCGCGCATGTGGCACAGAAATTTTTCGTTCGTGCTCCGACTCCCCGCGGTATTGCCGAACATGTGACACAAGGTTCCGACGTACAAATTGGAGCCGAGCCGTCCTTCTGGCCCTTTGTCACCCTAGGCGACCGGGTGAAGATCGGCGACCGAGTGACTCTCTACCCGGGAGTCTTCATAGGTTCCGATGTGATGATCGGAAACGATTGTACGTTGTACCCCAATGTCGTTGTGCGGGAGGGTTGTTCACTTGGGGCTCGAGTGATCGTCCACAGTGGAACTGTCATCGGAGCAGACGGATTTGGGTATGTGCAGCATCAAGGTCGCCATCACAAAATCCCTCAACTGGGAGGCGTGACCATCGAAGACGACGTGGAGCTGGGAGCCAACGTCACGATCGACCGGGCCACATTCGGACAAACTCTGGTCAAGCAGGGCACCAAGGTCGACAACCTCGTCCAAATCGCCCACAACGTGACCGTGGGAGAACACTGCATTCTCGTCGCACAAGTGGGTATAGCCGGCAGCACCACGATCGGCCGTCATGTGATGATTGGCGGCCAAGCTGGTCTTTCCGATCACCTGACCATCGGTGATCAAGTACTGATTGCAGCAAAATCTGGGGTCAATCGCAGTGTTGAATCGAATCAGATTGTCGGAGGCAGTCCTGCAATGCCACGCGAAAAAGCACTCAGAGTCCAAGGAGCCATTTTCCAGTTGCCCGAGTTGAAACAACTCGTGAGGGATTTGGAAGCGCGCGTGACGACGCTCGAAACAGGTCTAAAAAAAGTTCCTAGACGCACTTTTCGGGCTCAGAAGGCTCATCCTAAAAAAAGATAAGACCTCAAGCCTTTGCTTTTTCTATTGGGATCACCTTCCGCCATGAGAACAGCCTTGCCCAATAATAGCCGGCCCAAGGCAGAAAAATCGCAGGAACGATGTACACATGTCCATAGGTAAACGCGGCAACGGCGCTTCCTACAAGGAGCGTGATACCAGCGACATAGGCAAACGGAACCAACTGCCTGCCGGGATGGTCAAAATCCATAGGTTCTGATTTCTTCTTGAGCTTCCCCTTCTTTCTATCCAACGTTTGTCGCATTCGCGCAGCCAGAACCTCGGGGAATTCACGCAACAGATATCGCTGGTATAGAGTATGCCCCGCCCCCAATCCGATACCTGACAGAAACAAACCGGAACTCTGATAAAACGTATCCCACGTATAGGTGTCAGTCGCAAACCATTGATAGCCTAGCCCGCCGACCCCGCCGACTAAACAAATGAGGCCGAGAAAACCAGACGGCAGGAGTATGTGTACCTTCACATACTCCTGAGCGTGTTGCGTAGTTTGTTGTGAGTGATGAACGTTAATAAGTTTCGGCACGATGCTCCCTTCTTAATATTTCAAAACTGTACCTGGTTAGTAGCGCATTATAGCGACCTCATTCGCTCCAGCAAAGTGGTGAACCATGGGTCCTGAGAATTGGTTTAAAGCTCACAAGTTTACGATAAACGGAGACATAATCCCCATATAAGGCAGGTAATCGTGCGAAGGATCTATGGCGGAGGATCGCTCGAGGGTGCAGGCACATTCACATCTCAACTGTCCCGTTAGAGATGAGAACAGTGCGTCAATCCGGTTGATGGTCCTATGGTTTTTTAATCACCGAAAGAGGTGGGATGATGTCTACTCCAGGTTCTTTCATCGCAACACGACGGTTTGTAACCACTCCTTGCATGGTTGATGCGATCGCATCAAGACTTTCGAGAAGAGCCGTGAAGGAATCGGAAACAACAGTCTTGGAAGCCGTCCTCTGGACCGGAGATGAGCGGTCGGTAAATTTAACACGGCCAACGGCAGGGGGATTCACCGTCTCAACTACCGAGATCAGAGGGGTGACGCTCAGATCAATCGGACGACCCTCCGCGACCTCATTCGCCTGCTGCCCATCAACTCTGACGATCGGACGAAGCGGATAGCGGCTATTCACCTTGGCCACAATACCGACATCCCCGGTCGTCAGTCGGACAATCGTCCCGAGCGGGTACACCGACAATTGCTCGACGAGGGCCTTGAGAATCTCTCGTGGGAAAGTCGTTCGCTCAGCAACCAGGAGCTCTTTAACGGCTTCATGGGGAAGCAGCCGGCGGCGATAGGGTCGTTCACTGACCAATGCGTCAAATACATCCACCACTCCACAAATCAGCGCCATCTCGTTGATCTCTCGACTCTTGAGTCGATTGGGATATCCCTGACCATTAAATCGTTCATGAACCTGACGTATCAATCGTGCCAGCCAGTGATAGTCTGGGCCACATTGTTCGATGACTCGATAGCCGACCTCCGGATGCTGTTCAATCAATGTTCGTTCTTCCTGAGTCAGTCGACCGTTCTTGGTGATCAACGTGTTTGGGACCGCAAATAACCCGATATCATGGACGAGTCCCGTGAGTGCCAATCGATGCAGCTCTTCTCCATAGTACCCCAACCCTATCCCTACCTTCGTTCCAAGTATGGCCACATTGATCAAGTTGGTAATCAAAGGTGAGCCAGAGCGTCCGGATAAGGCTTCAACGACGAGTTCATCATTCTGGTGTAACGACGTGACCAGATCTGTCGCTAGCTGCTCAAGCGAGTGCAGCGCGAACGCGTGCTGACCTTGCAGGGCAATCGCAATCTCGCTCAAGGCCTGTTCTGACTGAGAATACCAGTCTTTCACGAGCACACCCCTGAACCGCTGCTGTCATGTCGGCACAACATGTTTCCTGCAACGCGTTCAACCAACGCTCGCCTGATCTGACGGACTTCCGCAACGCTCCCAAAGTAGAGGGATAAGTCGCACAGTGCGTTAATTAAACGGCAGACTCCCCCGGTCCATTGAAAAATTGAGGAAAACGCACCAGAAGAAAAGATCGGCCGAACACAACCGGCAGCAGTCAAGCGCGCTACGATATACGCTTTCGTCTCGGCACGATCGAGCCGTTCGATATGGTGATGAATAGCCACACGCTGTGCGAGTTGTGGAATATGTGCGATACGATCGCGGAGTTCCGGTTGACCGACCAGCACCAGTGTCATGAGAAATCGGTCATTCAGCTGGAAATTGTTCAAGAGTCGCAGCTCCTCGAACAAGCGCTCGTGCTCAATGGCCTGTGCTTCATCGACCACTACGACGGTATCGATATCTTGATGGTAATTGGCCAGTAGCTGGTCATTTAATCGACGCAGCTGCTCGCCTCTGGTTCCGCCTGAGTCCAAGCCAAGCTGAAACAAAATCTCGCCGAGAAATTCGTTTCCTGGGATGGTCGGGTTGGACAGGAGGCCAACCTCATACCGGGATCGAGGAAGCTTCAGAATGACCGCGCGACTCAGGAGCGTCTTGCCACTCCCGATCTCGCCAGTCAACATGACTATTCCTTTTCGGGTATGAATTCCATACAGCATGCGCGCCATGGCGGCTTCGTGCTTGGCCGATGGAACGTAGAATGTTGGGTCCGGCACGTTTTCAAACGGGCACAGCTGCAACCCCCAGTGGGGCTCATATGTCAAACGCTGGATCACAGGCTGCGCTTGAACAGCTTCAACGAGAGACACCGTCCTACCTCATTCTTTTACCCATGAGTGTCGCCACGAGCAGACTCAACTTGGCAAAACACGTTGTAGGGCCACGCGTTCCGCCTGTCCGCATTGCGCCCATTCCTTGAGGCTGTTGACGCTTTGAGCGAGGCGAGATTGGACCGCTTCGTATCGCTTGGCGTCAACCGGCACCCGGCGCTCCATTACGATCGCGAGAAAACTATGAAGCCCCATGAAAAACGTCATGGTATGGGAGGCATTGACCTGTTGAGCTGCAGACCATAACTGTGCAACACGTTCTACAGCGTTCTGTAGATGGGATGATGATACGTCTGAGGAAGCGCTGCCGTTCCTCAGCGCCTGAAGGATGGTGGAGAGATGAGGAACTTCCTGACGAGCAAGCTCCAGAAATCCCTGCTCCCCTTCCGCCGATCGATCGAGAAATTCCTGTATGGAAAGGACGTTACATTGTTCCACTCCACGCTGCAGAAGCCCCTCAGTCTGAGTCATCATGGTCTGAACTAAATTGCGCGGAAAGGTCCCTGTCGCTGAGCCTTGATCGTAAAGACCACGGAGGAGAGCCAATAGTTCTTTCGTGCCTATCGCCTCCGGAGCACTGTCAGCAGAGGCTTGGGCGGCCTCGGGGTCAAAGGTCACACCGGTTGCTCGCGTCAGCGTTCCATGAATGTGTCCCAACTGTTTACAGAGTGCGAGAAAATCATCAGCCGAAATTCGTGCACTCGGCTCCTGAACAGCTTCGATAAAAGGCAGGGCTGAAAAACTTGCTCGTTCAACATCACTCAGATTAATGGTCGCCGCAGATCCACCAAGGTTCGTGATGCCGATCTTGATCGTCTGGGCCAAGGACCGATGGCGCTCCGCAGGGGGAGCCTGTTGAAGTTCGTCGAGAGCCACATGAATCTGCTGAAGCCATTCCTGTGCTTCTTGAACAAACAGTTCAATCAGTTCTTTCTGGAACGCATCTTCGGTATCGACAGACATCGGCATCAGTCAACCATCAGCAACACAGTCATCTCACCGGTTCGACTGGTTACATCAGGACTGCCCTTTCCCATTTCCAAGTTGTGAGGCCAACCCTGCGATCTCGCCCAATTTTCTAGCCATTTCCTCAAATCGCTTTGTCGCACGCTCAGCCGCCTGCTCTGTTTCCACTACCTGCCGAGAAAGCACTCCGTTACGCTCACGTTCAGCCACGAGAAGTTCTTCCAGCTCTTGAACTTTAGTCGCGGTTTTCTCCGCTTCCTGCAATCGCCCTTCCGTTTCGGTGTGCTTCCGCTGTTCAGCCGTGAACTCCGTTTCGAGCGTCTTGATTCTCTGCTGCAGTTCAGCTACCTGGTTTTGCTCGCAGAGGAGTCGCTCTTCGGCATCCTGAACCTTCGCCGAGATCTGTTCCAAGTCCGCAAGCTGTTGGACCAGCTGCTCCGCAGCCGCCCGTTCGGCATTGAGAGCAGATTCCAGTTCTGCAATGCGTCCAGAAGCCTTCTGCAAAGTCAGAACTTGCTCATTGAGTGTCTCCACTCGGTCCTGTTCTGCCTTGAGCGCTGCCTCCAATTCAGGAATTCTTACCGTCTGCGGTTCGATCTTCGCGAGTTTCGATTCCAGATCGCTAATACGCCGCCGTTCCGTGTCCAACTGTGCTTCGATTACCTTGGCTCGCTCAAGCTGCTCCATCGTCTCGGATAGTCGTTTGGTCAAATCCTCGGATCGCGCTCGTTCCGCGTCCAACTGCGCTTCGCTTTCTTTGGCTCGCCCCAACTGCGCCATGGCTTCGGACAGCTGCTTGGTCAACTCTTCGGATCGGGCCCGTTCCGTCTGAAGCTGGTCTTCAATTTCCTTGAGCTTGCCGGCACTCTGATTCATGTTGTCTTGCTGGTGGATGGATATCGTGGAAGCGTTTTCAACAGATGCCGGCGTATGCACAGAGGCAGGTTGAGTAGCTACGGGCGAATTCTGGCATCGCTTCTTGTCGTTTTGCCATCAGTTCGAGTACACGATCTTTCAACGATGTGCCTTGGAACGGCTTCTTCAACACACCATCTGCTCGACAGGACTCAGCCTGCTTGGTCACCTCATCGTTCACGATACCTGAGATCAAGAGTACCGGAGTCGTGGCAAGGGCGGGATTTGCCCGGACAAACGCGCACACCTCGTACCCACTCTTGTCCGGCATGATCACATCGGAGACGACGAGATCCGGTCGCTCCTTTGCCAAATAAGCTAAGGCTTCCTCGCCATTTGCCGCGAGCGTGACACCAAGCCCAGCCTCAGTTAACAGTCGTTCGGCGACTTTTCGAACTGCGATGCTGTCATCGGCTATGAGGATCTTCGGCATACCTGCACCTTTCGTCTTTCTGGGTCTCTTGAAGAATCATTTCATGCACGATCCAAGTTGTGAAATTGCGAGAATCGGAATCTCATCAAGTCCGTTGGCATAACTTCCTTCAGCCGGCATATCCTTGCCCCGATAGACCTGAATGGCGGCGGGTTCTAACGTGTGAAGGACCGGCATCTCTTCATCGATGCACATCACCATATCTCCCAAAGGATGTTTTATCCTGAGACACAGGGGATGGTTTCCCTGCACACGAAGACGCAGAAAGGAAGCCAGATCGAATACCGGAAGTACAGCCTGGCCCTGCCGAGCAACCGATGTGATAAAAGGTGTGCGACTGCCAACCGGGATGGGTGGTTTCCATGGCGAAATACCCGCTACTTCCAACGTCTTCACAGCCAACCGCCGACCACCTATTGAAAAGACCACAAAATTCCATGGTGAATGCGTTGCTTTTCTCTCCCCCTTTTTCTCCCGTCCTCAGCATGTTCGGCCATTGCTTACCCCAATTGTCCAAGTATCCATTGATGAACGAGGGGTTTCTCGCTCCTGAACGGCATCGGACCCCGCATGCATCTGAAGCACCCACGTCGGATTGAGGATCATGGCAATGCTGTTTTCAAATAGGATCATGCCTTGGTACCAGTGTCGCTCTACACCGATAAATTGTGAGGGCAGTGGAATGATCTGAGCCTGCTGAATCTCTAAAATTCCATGGACATCGCTGACTCGGATGCTGCCTCGCACTTCTTGATCAGTGAGCATCACCACTCGAGTGGTCGGATGTGTCGGAGCATCAGAACCACCTAATTGCATAACAAGAGAGACCGTCCTCTCGATTACACCTTGAATCGCTGGATCTTCACCGCTTTCCAACTCTTTGATGGTCAATACCCCTTCGACGGATCCGGCATCTAGTGCCAAATACCTTCCACTGATCGTGACAATGAGAAAACGCCGTGAAGAGCGTGCGGATGGAGCCGATACGCCCTGTTCCTGGATGCTCATATCGGTACCCTCATTGCCATTCTCTGCAACAACCTACATTCCGTCAATTAATACGAATATTTCCGCAAGGTTACCTTCTAGGCACGGATGCCCGGCCAACCCATCGTTCAATTTCTTGCAGCAACACGCGTTCTTCGACCGGTTTCGCAATGTACGCGTTTGCGCCGATAGAGAGCGCCATCTGTCGGTGCTTATCCCCAGCACGTGTCGTCATCACCACGATGGGTGTCTGTTTCGTTTCAGGACGGCTCCTGAGCGCTTGGATGACCTCGAACCCATTCAGCTTCGGCATCTCAAGATCGGTGAGAATCATTCGATATGCGGCCACTGAGGCTTTCCGTAGTCCATCTTCCCCATCCACCGCCGTGTCGATCTGATATCCAGCTGACTCCAACATTTTTCCGACAAACTTCCGAATACTCAACGAATCATCGACGAGCAACAGGCGCGCGTCCTGACGTTCATTCGAAACCATCTCATCAGGCAACAATTCTTCATGCCGAACGGTGGTCCTTGCCAAAACCGTCTGGGCCCAGAAGTTCCTTAGCCTCCCGTGAGACCAAGCGTGCTGGATC
>JAAUPT010000163.1 GCA_012032965.1 Nitrospira sp. | reverse complement strand
ATCACCTGATTTTCTTACCTTGTTCACATGCTGATCGAATCACTCCAAGGGCCGTTCCATAACCGGCCGTAGCCAGCGACCCTGCGTTGCAGTGAGTCAGCACGGTCTGTCCATCCTGGATCAGCTCAGCTCCATGACGCCCCATGGTCTTGCAAAGCGCAATGTCTTCTTCAAGTATCGCTTGAGATTCGACAACTAGAGCCTGTTGTATGAATGAAATGGGCCGATCTTTCAGTGATTCCAATTTCCGTCTCATCCGTTCGATTGCCCAGAAGAGATTGACGGCGGTTGGTCTCGTCGCAGCGAGCTCATCACAGATCTTGAGCACTGCCTGAGCAAACAGGGAATACTCCGTTGCACTGACCGCTTGTGCCCCTAATGCGACACCTAACGCTGCGGTCACCCCGATTGCCGGAGCTCCGCGAACCTTCAACGTGCGGATTGCCTCTGCAACGGTCCGGTAGTCACGGCAATCGAGGAATTCAACCGATCCTGGAAGTTTGCTTTGGTCGACTAGACGGACAACACCGTTTTTCCATTCAACAGTGGGAACCATGGAGAGATCTTCTAGCGGGAATCGAGCAGGAGTGCAAGCCTTTATCGGCGGCGACCGCTGATTTCCAACACGGTAAGCATCGCGGCAATTAACCCGGCCTGAATGAGCAGAAGCACGGCTTCCATGGTACTGGCGTGGCGGAGTGCCAGTGCGGACAGCCCAAGGCAAATCGTGAAGAGAAAAATCATGGCGACACTGGCCTGTCGGGAACCAAGCGCGCGCTCTAATCGATGGTGTAGATGGTCCTTGCCGACATAGTCCAGCCACTCCTTCACGGACCTGACTTTCCCGGTGGCGATACGCTCCACGGTGATATGAATCATGTCATAGATGAGCACACCGAAGATCAGCAAGGGATTGCTGAAGGACACGATTGGGCTGGAATCCGCCCAATTTCCTTTAATAGCCAGGCAGGCCAGTGTGAATCCAATGAATGTCGAGCCGCCATCACCTAGAAAAATGACGGCAGGTTTTCTCCCTCGAAAATTGTACGGCAGAAAGCCGAGACCGGCGCCAATCATGGCGATTGCGAGCCAGCCTAGTTCTGCCTGATTGGTTTCAAATGCGACCACACCCAGGAAACCGGCCAGCAGAACTGCCAGACCGGTGGCCAATCCATCCATTCCATCAAAGAAATTGAACGCATTCGTAATACCAACGATCCAGAAGAGTGTTAATAGCATGTTGGCCGCTTCGCCGAGCGGTCCCGATGGAAAGAGCGTGAGGACTTTGCCTGAGGCAATGACGATCGCAGCGGCCAATAGTTGTCCGATTAGTTTTCCAGAGGCTGGTAACTCTCGAATATCGTCTAGCACTCCGATGAGCAGGAGGAGAGAGCCGGCAA
The DNA here is from genome assembly GCA_012032965.1 of Nitrospira sp. Taxonomy (GTDB): domain Bacteria; phylum Nitrospirota; class Nitrospiria; order Nitrospirales; family Nitrospiraceae; genus Nitrospira_D. Next base: position 3,929 of record JAAUPT010000163.1, on the reverse strand, counting down.
CCAGAATGGCGATGATCCAGTCGGGGACGATCGAGTTGAGCAAGAGCGAACCGACAAAGCCTGCGTACAATGCAAGTCCGCCAATCCGTGGAGTCGGGAGGACATGGATCTTGCGATCAGCTGGGACATCGACAAGGTTCCAGCGATGGCCGATCCCGACCATCAACGGCGTTAAGGCTCCTGTGCCAAGAAACGCAAAGAGGAAGACATGCAGCCATCGCAGGCCTTCGAGCTGAAAGATTTCTTGAATCGGTGGGATTGCCAGCGCAACTGCCCCAAGTGCCGCACCGGTCACCACTGGAGTAATCCATCGCCACGTGGTCGCTGAGAAGGGAATCGTCAGTTCCGGTTCAATGGCCTTCATGACCACTCCGAGCGCAGGGCCATGAGAATCTGAGCCGCGTCTTCATCTGTAAGCGCCGGAAACAGTGGAATGGAGAGCGCAGTCCGTTCTGCTTCCTCGGAGAAAGGGAAGCCCTCTAGCTCAAGATAGCGGTGGAGTGAACGGAACACGGGCTTCCGGCACTGGATCCCCCGCGCCTCAAAGCGCCCGATGACGTCGTGAAGCCCATCCGCTTTGGAACCAAGATCTGTGAGGCGTACAACAAATCGATAGTAGGTGTGCGTGTGGCCTGGTGGAACCAGCGGCTGTACCAAACCGGTACCGCTCAGTGCTGTTCGGTATTCCTCCGCGAGCAACCTCCGACGTTCAATGAAAGATCCGAGCCGTTCCAACTGCGCCAAACCGATTGCCGCTTGGAGGTCGGTCATTTTCAAGTTTGTCGATCCGGGATGAAGAGATGGGGTTTCGTCGTATTCCCTAAGTCTGCGAGCCCGCTCCAGTAGACTTTCGTCGCGAGACAGGACCATACCGCCTTCACCAGCGCAGAGCACCTTGGTGGCATAAAATGAACAGACTGTCATCATGCCGACGGATCCCACGGGTCTTCCCTGCTCCGTTGCGCCCAACGTTTGTGCGCAGTCTTCAATGATGGGAACGCCCAATGCTTCAAGTTCGGTAAGATCGGCGGAAAGACCAAACAGATGTGGCACGATGATGGCCTTGGTCTTTGGCGTCATGGTCTGGCGCGCTGCCGATGGATCAATATTGAAGGTGTCGAGATCGATGTCGACTAACCGAGGTATGGCCCCGACACGCTGAATTGCCAACAAGGGAGCGGCGCAAACATAGCTGGGCAGGAGCACCTCATCGCCGGATCCGATTCCCAATGCCCGAAGGGCGACTTCCAGCGCGGCCGTTCCGGAAGTAACAGCCACTCCACCAGATACGCTGAAATAGGCTGCCATGCCTCGCTCAAACTGCTCCACGACCCCTCCCTGAGCAATCTGGCCTGATCGCAGTACCTCTGTTGCTGCACGAATGTCGGCTGCTTCGATAGAGGGTCGTGAATGTGGAATCATCGTCGTTCTGGTGATCATATTCCAATGTTGATAAATAATCGGAGAGGGAGAAAGCCCTCTGCCGTTCTCACTCGGCCCTGGATCCCACGAAAATGCGCCGAGGACTTCACCAGATCAGCAATGCTGAGTCCCTCGATATTGGTCTTTCTGATCTGGGACGCATGCGCTTCCAGCGACTGAATCTTTCGATCCAAAGCTTGTTGAATATCCACGAACACCGTAGGGGCAAAATTTTGGGTCGTCGGGCCTTCGTAAAACAGCACGTTTTTGGTGTATCGCGTGGCGGTAATCGTGCTCATGGCCAGATGCCGGTGATCTTGATGGGTATCATCATGATAATGAACAAAGATGAAATGCGGCTCAATCTTTCGAACAATTTCCTCAACCGTCTGAATCAAATCACGTCCGAGTGGAACCTCAGTATCTTGATAGCCGCCCCAAAACACTTCCTCAGCTTGGAGCAATTTGGCTGACCGTTCTTGCTCCTGCTTTCGAATCGCTGTATTCCCACCCGCGCCACCTTGCGTCATCACCATCAGGAAAATGCGATGGCCATTCTCTGCATATTTAATCAACGTCCCTCCACATCCGACTTCGATATCGTCAGGATGGGCTCCCAGGGCGAGAATGCGCATCGGTTCCTTGGTGTTGATGGCCATCATGCATGATCCTCCTAAACAGTTGTCACACAAGCCTTGATTGTTCGCGCATGGCGAAGAGTCGAGAGCGCGTCGGGCCCCTGCATCAATAAGAGATCAAGTGCAGAGAGATTCGGCTCGAATGGCTCATAGATCTGTCGATAGATCGGATGCAGGAACGTTTGTAGTTTTAGTCGTATGCCGGTGGCTTCAAACCGTGGTTTGTCCATGTAGCGCTCTGCCCCAGCCCCTGCCAGATAAGTTGTAGCGCCAACCATCCGACAGAGATCGATCAACCTATCGGTTGGTTCTTCACGAGCGATATATTCCGAGGCACAACGAACGGGTGTGTTGATCCCATATGCCGTGAGCAGCCATTGCACGGTGGCCTTGTTGAGATCGCAAAGTTTGACCCACGATGTTGAGTAGAGCTCGCGTAATGGCGGCAGATAGTGATCGAGATAAGGAGCCCGAGCATAGTGCACTTCCAGTGCACGGAGATGTTGCTCTTTCCATGCGGCGGTGGGATTAATCAAAACATCCTCGATACGTTGGCCGAACCGTTGGAGAACAGGAACAGTGAGCCATTGCCATCCTTGAGAGGTGCGAATACGATTGCGATTTTGCCATTCGTTTTTCTTAAATTGAACAGTGTCCAGCATGAGAAAAAGATCGGCTTGATCGATTTTGTCGAGATACCCCAGCCAGGGCATGAATTGTGGTTGGTGGATGGTCACGCGCATGATGGCTCCGAGCTAAGAACTCACTGCGTTACGTTTTGATCGCTTTCTCTGAATCACGGTTCACTCCTTGAGCAGTGCTCGCGGGTGTGCCAGCGCGTGGGGCGACGAAAATCGGGTTGGTCAGCAATTCCCCGCTCGTACCGAGCACCTCCACGCGATAATTCAGCCACTCTCCAGATCCAGCCTCACGATCGACGAGTTCGAGCTGCATGGGAGTGTGACCGTCGATTTGCCTGATGATGTGCCCCGATCGAATGACACGGATCTTTGTCGGGTGAGATTGTCCATCGAAGGCGGAAAGTCGCACATGAACGAGGATGTCGCCACTCGCGCTTCCCTGAAGAGTCTCGCCGATCATCGCTGATGTATCCTTGTTCGACACCCGAAACTCGTCAAGCTGGAGCAGGACATTCTGGTCGCCTCTCCCTACGACGTAGGCTCGACCCGTCCGGATCCCATTCATGACACCCGCCATCGTTCGATCGGCAGCCTGGATGACCGTATACACTTGATCGAGATCTTTCCCCGCATCCGAGGTTCCATGAAATGCCACTTCTCCAATCATTGTGGGGAATGCCTCTTGCCGGTTGTCATCTTTGATTGAAGCAGTTGGTCCCACACACTACCTGGAGCCACGACCCGCCTGACGTCTTGGTACAGTCCACCGAATCCCGTGTAATCCCGCGTCAACACTAATGCCTCAGGGTGAGGCTCGGTCTTAATCGTGACCGTCCCTAGGGGGCCAAACGAGTGCTGACTGAAATCTCGAGCTTCCGTCATCGACCAAAACACCAATGCGCCACGTTCAACTGCTTTATCAATGAGGTCTTGATAGGGTCTGTACCCTACATTGGCATCATAAGAATCATACATAGGCATTTTGATGGGCCAGGCATTGACTGTGAGCCCTAGGCCCATGGCTAAAGGATAATCGCACCAACCTTTCGTAAACGAGATTGAGCCCCTATCGATTCACAAGAGCGTGATCTGTCATGCTTCCATAGCCAGGCTAATGGAACCAATACAAGAAGCGGGATTCCATTGGCCAAGCTGGGCCAGTTCCACACAAAAGAACCGGAGTTGCCACGTGCGGGAAGCATTTCATAATCCTCGGCCTTCTCAAGCC
>JAAUPT010000162.1 GCA_012032965.1 Nitrospira sp. | reverse complement strand
TAGTGAGCAGGAAACGCTTCGAACAGCTCGATGTCAGTGGCCAGCGCCGCGCGCGCGAACAAACCTTCAAAGAGATCGTGACTGAGCATCGCATTGTCCGGCACCTTGTCCGCCAGCGCCGCCTCGAACGCGTCGATCTCGTAAATGCCTTTGCCCGTGTAGGACCCTTCCCGAAACAAATCCTGGTACACATCAGATACGGCCGACGCGTAGGGATCGATCCCGCTGGGTCCGGAAAACGTCTGTTGAAAATACGAGCCCTCGCCACTGCCCGGGAGCGACGGTGTAATCCGCGGCTGCACGACCCCATACCCTTCAAGCACACGCCCGGCGTGCGGATCAAATCGAGGCCGGTTCAGCGGATGAGCCATAGTGCCGATCAACGGCGCGCCGCTCCTCGAGGCAGCCGCGTATCCGCGTCCAGTGTGATGACGAACCGGACAGATGGAACCACCTCAGGAGGATAGCCGCCGACGGAGATGAACGTCGTGCTCGCCGATCCGCGTAACAATTGATTCAACTCATGGAGTTTGCCTCGTTTCCGCTCCCACCCCATCCAGACGCGCTCGGATTCGTTCCAGACCCGCCTGCGGTGCAACAGCACGAAACGGCGCTCCGCCCCCAGCCGCCGGGCCGTACCGCTTGTTTAGATGCGCAATCCTCTCCACCGCAGAGGCGAGCAGTTCGGCGTCACCCGGCATACTTTCGCTCGAGGCGTCTCTCCAGTCTGAGAGCAAGGCAAAGCGCAGGTCATCGTCTGAATTTGCCAGATAATGAACTTCCAATCGCTCGATCTGTTCATCGATGCCCTGCCGGCTCGTCAGCAACGTGGGCACCACCACGATCGTGCGTAACTCTTTGGGAATGCCGTCCCGCAATGCCATCCGGGGTAACGACCGCGGACCGAGGATGGCCATCACCGTTCGATTGATGAGCGCCATGGCGAGATCCGAGGCCGGTATGAACGCAATGAGACCGAGACACACCAGACCCGCGACGGTCACGCCAGTTTCGGCGGCATACCACAACGGTACGGCTAGGACCATGGTGGTCCCGACCGCCAGCGATCCCAGATAGCTCGGTGCGGCCCCCCGGACATACCAACGCAGCAGCCGCTCCTTCCAGGACACCCGGTAGCCGAGTTCTCGTTCAAACGCCCGGCGCCCTTGTGAGATGAGGTAATAGCCGGGATCCATGTGCCGTTCCCGCTCCGGTTGCTTTCGCATATGCGGCTCACCCTCTGCCCGCCTGGCGCGGGTCACGACACGCGTGGTCACCTCGATTTCGGAAAGACCCGAGCCGCGCGAGAGATCCTCGATCGCATGGCGATACATATCCCGTGTGACAAAGTCCATCTCGGTGTAACGGGGATCGGTCCGCAGAATCGTGTCGATCGGGCTGACGCTTTCAAAAAACTCCGACCAATCAAACGCCGACGTCAGCCGCATACTGGTGATGATATTGCGCACCGTAACGCTCATGGCCGCCTGTTGCTGATGCTCGGTATGCACCATGTCGTCGGCAGTCGTACCCTGTGCGACCAGGCGTTCGTCGAGCCACCGCAACACCGGACGCACCTTCGGGTCCAGGTCACGGAGTCGCCGAACCAGCCGCACCGCGAACGCAGTAGCTAATGGATTGCTCTCAAAGCGACGGAGCGCACTGGCCGGAATCTCTGCTGCCAGGGATCCGCTCCCGAACAGGCTATCCGCCAGTTCATCGGCTTCCAACCGGGCCTTCCGGCTATGGACGATCCGCTCGGCCAGTCTTCGAAGATTCTCCACCAGCACGACACGCAACGAGATCGCCACCGCCCATAATTCACCGATCGTCAGCGGTTGTACGCGTTGATATGCCATCACAAAGCGACGGAGCATCTCGGGGTCGAAACGACTGTCGGTGTGGGCCACGAATGCCCAGGCCACTCCAAAGACCCGTGGATAATTCTGTAGAGGCCCGGATGCCAATTTTGGCAATTGCCTGTAATACCCAGGAGGCAAATCGTCGATAATCTCGCGAAGCTGTTCGTCGACAATATGGAAATTATCGACAAACCATTCATCCGCGGGGGTAATCGCTTTCTCATCACGAATCGTACGGGCGATAGCCTGATACGACTCCACCAAGACGCGTTTATTATCAAGGACTCGTGGCGTGAGTAACCGGCCCACCCGTGCATCATCGCTGACAACCTGTGCTACCGCGAGACTTGCCGCATGCTGTTCGAGCCGTTCGACGCCGAAGAGCTCGGCGCGAATCGGTTCTTCCAGCTCGACACTCTTGGCAACAGGTGAACAAATCGTATTCATGGGCTGTCCGACCAACTCCGGAGTCATCAGGCTGACTCAGTTGCTGAAACACACCAACAGAGCGAATGTGAGATCATCGAGTGTGGTAACGAGAGGGCTCTTTGAGTGCAGAACTATTGGACCGTGGGCGTTTCAAACGCTTTCACCACGAGCGTCTTCTCTTTCATCTTGTTCACTAAATCCGCGTAGGACTGATCGCGAATAATGCTGGTGAACTGCGCATGGTAATTACTCACAACGCTCGCGCCGTCGATGACCACATCGTACACATACCAATTGCCGATCTGATCGACTAAGCGAAAATCCAGGTGGGTATCCAGCTTGCGTCCCGACAGCTTCGTTTTGACCTCGGCACAGTTCTCTTCGTGCTGTTCGGACTGGTAGAGCACCTGCTCGTCGGCGTAGTTGTCAATTCGACCGGCGAACGTGTCTCGAAGTAACTGAACAAAGAGGGCAACAAATTCCTGCCGCTCGCTGTCAGTCAGTTCCATCCAGGGCCAACCCAGGGCCTGTTGGGCCATGTCTTCATAGTTGACGCGTTGCCTGATCACGTGTTCAATCTTCTGACGCCGTTCCATGGAACGGCTCGGTTGCTTGAGCTCTTCATTGTTGAGAATATGGATCACTTCATCAATGGTGCTTTTCACTGATTCTGTGGCAGTCTGATCCGCTGAAGCCATGGTCGTCCCTGTCAGCATTATCAGCACAACCATGGCACCCATCATGGCCCAGGCCAGGCCGAGACGCGTTTCGGAACTGATTGCACCCGTACTAGCGGTACCGTCGGATGTCTGGTTCATAAGTTTGCTCTCCCAAGTGTTCACGTCACGCCATTCAGAAGTTCGGCTTCATGTCTTTCAATGAATCGCCATCTTTTTTTAAGAGGTCTCTTCCTGGAGTGTCTCCACCTTGTGTGGACAGACTGCTCAGTTGCTCTTTGACCTGTTTGACTGTCCCCATATTCTTTTGAAGGTCGTCGACATTCTTCTGCATGTCCACCAACGCACTGCCGAGCTGGCTCACCGACGTCGAAAGTCCAAATATCCCTTGGGCAGCAGCATAGTGCAGTGAAAGGCCTCCCAGCCCAAATCCCATGAAGAATGTCGTCACGATCATGATGAATGACCAAGATCTGTTCTTCATATTTCCCTCCTTTACGCTGCTTTGCTGGCCACGTGTGCTCTGGACCACTGTCTGACTCGTCGCGTCCTCATTTGCTCTCGATTGCATTATTTCGGCCTCGTCATAATGTGTTCCTTGATCCTGTCGTAGTTCATTTGCGGAATAACGTTCTTTGTCACCAGCTCACCCGTCCGTTGATAGGGTCGTCCTTCTACAATCCTCTTGGCATAGGTGTCTCCGATTCCGACCAGAGTCTTGAGCTGGTCGAATGTCCCTGAATTAATGTCGATCATGGTCCTATGCTCCATCCTTACAATAGGCCATAGGCATGAGGCTGGGAGCAGGGTTGCTCACATGCCTAAGAACCTGTGCCAACACCACCATTCAAACGGAATGCCGCACCGAGGAAACGCGTCACCGCGACGAGAATAGATCCGCCTGCTGAAGCCCACTCATCTACGAGCGCTCGCTCCCATTACACCTTTTTCGTTGCCGTCCCTTTCGACCAACCCATCAGGGTCAGAAGGACCAGAACCACGAAGAGGAAGCCCAGCCCGCTGCTGGGGAGGTATCCCCAGTTGCTGCTGTGCGACCAGATCGGAAGTACGCCTAGAAACAACGCCCCCAATACGATGATAAGAATTGTATTCATCTTATGTCTCCCTTTGCTCACACATTACACCGCACAATCGATCATTCTGTACCCAATGCGCTTCACTGGCGCGCATGCTTGTCGCCAGAGAGTCACTCATGCTCCCGATGCACGGCCGGCCTCGACCGCCTCGCTCAGGACCGCCTGCTTGTCTTTGATGACCTCGCGTCCCTTGTCCAGCGCCTGCTCCACAACCTCGGTGGCTTTGTCGCCCAGCCCATGGATACTCTCTTCGGCTCGTCGCGCATACCCTCGCAACTGCTCCTGCGACTGCCGACCGGACTGCGGCGCCAGCAGCAACGCCGCCGCCGCTCCCAGCAACCCTCCGGTCACAAACGCCACTCCCACCGCTCCTAATGAACACGCTCTGTTCTCTGTCATTGAGCATCCTTCCTTTTCCATTGACCATCCCTCTCTCTTCATAAATAAATTGTGCCCAGCTACCTCGATCGAGAATGTTCGCTCTTTATGGCCCCGATCACACGATCACCGTCTCAGCTGTCACTACGCTGTTCAAATTCAGTGAAATCCTCCACGGACCCTTCATCGAGGCCCTCAACAGCAGGGCTCGCCACAGACTCAACCGGATGACCCCTGATGATATAGGCAACGAACAGGCCGTTGGCAGAGTATGGATCGAGAGAAACGACGACAGCTATGCAGCCCTCTAGGCAGGCATACGAGGAAGAACAGCGCAGCTACGTAATGTCCATGATCTCAAGTAAACAGAGCAATAGTCAACCTGTCGATCATCGTGGTCTCTGTCGGAAGGCGTAGGTGACATCATCGCCTGGCGGGCGAGCACCGGCTGAGTTCCCACCCGCTCATGTAGCACGGTGGGCATGCGAGTTACTTGATCTCGTGAACCTTGCCGGTTATGGCATCCACATAGACTTCATAGGTTTTCTTGCCATCCACGATTTCACCCTTGTAGACGACGCGGCCGTCATCTTTCCCCACATTCACTTCAAGCGTTTTGCCAGGCTTTGCATGCTGGCCAGCTACTGAGCAACCATCCTCCAGCATAGGGAGAAGACCGACCACAGTCTGATCAAAACAGCTCACTCTTAGAAATAAGGAGGCAGGCGACAGCAGAGGCGTCAGCGTTTGAAGGTCCAGCAAGGGGACACTAAGATCTTGAAGAAACTCTGCTTCAGGGCGGCCAAGGGTTGGAGCATCTGCCAGCTTTATCCGACTCCTCTTCCACTCGTCCGCTCGCCTTGGATGTGCTCGGCTCGGTGGGTTTT
>JAAUPT010000161.1 GCA_012032965.1 Nitrospira sp. | reverse complement strand
CCGCCCATAGTCTTTCAGATTGTAATACGACTCACCCAGCCAGTATTGCGCATTCGGTGTCAACGAGGTACCCGGAAAATCCTTGACGAATCGTTGGAACCCGGCCACCGAGAGCTCGTAATTTCCATTGAGGTAATCATTATACGCCAGGTTGAACGCCGAGGTTGGGGTAATTCCCGTGACGATCGCCACCGATTCGGCTGGCGGGATCGTCTTAACTGGTTTGCCGGCACGAGGCTCAGCCGGAGGGTCCACTCTCGCCAAAGGCCGACTCGTCGTATCCTCTAATTTGGCAAGGCGATGTTCCATTTTCTGAAAACGGGTGGAGAGATCATCAAACCGTGCCTTGGGTGCCTCTGGATCTTTGATCTTCTCGATCGCCTCCAGCCGACGCATCACCGCATCCATCCGCTGACGATCCTGTTCCTGCACTCTCGCAACCGTCGTGAGCTGGTTGCGAGCTTCGATGAAATCTGCATGTCGTGCACATCCGACAAGATCCACCGCTGATATCAATAGTCCGCATATGACAAGACCCGACAGCATTGGACGAACGGCCATGATGTTAACGTGCCTCCCTGAGTAGTGCCAATTTGTCCGATGCTCTACCTGCTTCTGCACTCCCAGGGTACAGCGTGACGACCTGGTTGAAGGCCGATAAGGCTCGCTTCATGTCCTTCATGGCCAAATACGCATACCCTTTCTTCAGGAGCGCGGCGGGCACCTTCTCACTGCTCGGATAATCGATCTCCACCCTGTCGTAGGCATCGATGGCTTTCTGAAAATCCTTCTTGCCGTAATATGATTCGCCCAGCCAGAATCGCGCATTCGGTGCAAGACTGGAGTTGGGATATTCAGAGAGAAAGCCGGTGAACCCTTGCCGAGCACCTTCGAGATCCCCATCTCGAAACATGGACAAAAGCCGGTCATAACGAACCCGATCCGGGGAGTCGGAACCTCCCTGAAAAAGTTCAGACTTGGATGACTCTTGAGGGGGAACGATCGTTGTTCTAGCCGTCGTCGCCTCCGGCTTACCAGGAGCTGTCGCACCCTGCTCACTTTCGGCTGTAGACTCGTTGGATCCGATCAACTGTTGCGCTGATTTTGCTCCTAGTTGAAGCGCTGCAGGCTTATTTGAGACGTGCTCCACCGTTTTCGCGAGCGCGTCGATTCGGCTATCTTGCTCGTCCAGACGAGCGGTGACTTTCTTCCCGACGATTTCAAGCGCCTTGGTCACAGAAACCACGCTTCGATTGATATCCTCCGCATGCGCGGCTGTAGCCTTTGAATCGGCTTCGATCTTTGTGGTGAGGATTTTGGCGGTCTGCTCACCTGCGCCCACCCGATCATTGAGACCAGACAACGCTTCCCGAAATCCAGTCAACGCCTGATTGAATTGAGCGAATTTTTGGGAGACTTGCTCGATCCTACTACGGGTTTCTGTCGACTCCCGTCGTTGTTCATCAAGCTTTGCGTCTACTCGCTTCGTAAGGCTTTCGTTCGTACGCTGAACCACCTCAATGATGTCCTTCCTAAGGGCTTCCATAGCTTTGGATATTTCATCGAGTCTGGCTGAAACTTTCGCATCCTGAGTCTCGAAACTCTTCTGCACCCATAGGTAACGAGTGCTACTATCGGTTTTCGAGTTTTGCCGCCAGCTGCTCCAGTTTTTTCGTCTGTTGCTCCGATTGCGCCGAACGATGTTTGAGGTCATCTTGCCTGGCCTGGAGGTCCTTTGCCAAATACAGCGCCTTTTCCAGTTCTCCTCGTAACTGCGGCAGTTCTTGTTCTCGCAGAGTCGACAGTTCCTGACTCTGTTTTGCGCTCGTTTGTGAAAGTTGATTCTTAATATCTTTTTCTGTTTTTTTTTGAGATCGGACTGCTGCGCACAACTAGGCAGCACGATGCCTATCATCGCAACACCCAAGAGGACACCGTACGTCATTAATCGCTGGAGCGACATGTCCTGACCTCTAAGCCACCGTCGACCATCAAGGCACGTTCCGGTGAATCATGACCACGCGCGCATCAATTCCCAGTCCGAACGACGAGGTGCCCACGACGATTTAGCGAGTAACACGATTCTGTATGTTCCGTGCAGAACGGCCGTTCCTTGCCGTACGAGACGACCGACAGGTGATCCGGCACCGCCCCCAGCTCAACCAGATAGTTCCGCACGGCTTTCGCGCGCTTCTCGCCCAACACCAAATTGTAGGCTGACGTGCCTCGTTCATCACAATGTCCTTCGATTTTCAGCCGCATGTCGGGATTGGACTTGATCCATTCCACATTGTTGGAGAGCGCCTGACGTCCCTCGTCCGTGATCGAAAAACTATCATATGCGAAAAAGACATCCCGCAGTTCTGCCGCTGCTGATGCGATCTGCTCGGCCCGAATTTCAGCGAGCTGACGAGCAGCGGCACTCGGATCGGATTTGGCCATCAACCTATTCCCATTACTCCCGGAACCACCGTTGCCGCCTAAACCGCCGTTACTAGCTGCCTCGCTACCGAGCCGTTCTTCAGAAGGATCACGATCTAATCCTCGCAAACTACTCGAATCGTTTCGACCGGAGAATGCGGTGTCTGGAAAATTCGGGCTGACCCCTCCTTTTCTGGTTCCTTCTCTTCTGGTTCCTTCTCTCGTTGTCCCACTCTTGGCCATCTCTTGTTGAAAGGTTTGGGCATCCCCACCCGATTGAACCGCCTTCTTCGAACAGGCAGGGGTCACCGCAACGAGAAGACCAAGAAGCAGCGGTAGGTAACTGGCTGGTAACTTTTTCATGGGATTGATTCCCTCCTGTAGGATATCCCCCTCTTACATACAGCGGAGGATGATTGCCGTCAATGCCTTCCAAAAAAATCACGACGCGGGAGACCATGTGGGTGCGCTGTTATGAGTCCCTGTGAATGTGATGCGCTCGAGATCTTTGCCGTCTGCATTAATCATGTAGATCTGGCTCTTGCCATCCGCTGTCGAGCTAAAGACGAGATGGCGTCCGTCCGGCGACCACGATGGAGAATCGTCCACCCCGTGCCCCGTCGTCAACTGCATGCGCTTCTGTCCATCAGGCGTGATCACACAGAGTTTGTATTCTTTCTTGAGAGTCCTGCACACATACGCAATCCAATTTCCTCGAGAGACCAGGCTGGAGCAGCATTATAGTCCCCATCAAAAGTCAACCGACGGACATTCGCTCCGTCCGCACTCATGAGGAACAGTTGTGGACCGCCACTCCGATCAGAGGTAAAAACCAACTCTCGTCCAGAAGGGGACCAGGATGGAGAAAGGTCCCCTCCTGCATTTGTCGTCAGTCGCTGAACCGCCTTTGTGCGCGTATCCAAACGGTACAGCTCCGCGTTTCCCTCATGGCTCGACGAATAGGCGAGAAAATGCCCATCGGGAGAGAGGGCTGGAGTGATGTTCAGCCCTCCTTGCGAGACCAGGGTCCAGCGCTTCCCTGTCGCGAGTTCTATCATATCAATTTCTTGTGTGTTCCGATTACGGTAGGCGGTGAAGACGAGAAAACGACGATCCGGAGACCAGTGTGGCATCAGGTTCAAGAAACCGTCAGTCGTTAACTGACGAGGCTCGAACCCATCATAGTCCATCACGAATAGTTCACGAGCTGTTCCCTGCTGCGACACATAGGCGATCTTTGTCCGTGCAATGCCGCTCGCCCGTGTATCGAAACACCAACTCATCCGCAAAGCGATGGGCCATCAGCCGGACCACCGACGTCGAACCCGCATACCGTTTCCGCCGACCACTTCATCACTCCCGGCGTCATAGACATATCCATCCATACTAACATCTGGGGTCTTGATGTCAGCCTTCATCCCCGCCTTCCCCCACACAATCACGGAGACTCCGTTCTCTGCAGCTTGTTTGAATGAGGGATCGGGCTCTCCACCCCGACCACCGGCCTTAATACCAAAATTGGATAGGTCAACGAGGGAAAATACCAAGGATCGTCGCACATCCGCCTTGAGCACTTCCTCGATACGGCTACCCAGTTTTGCTCGTCCTTCGGGCGACTCTGGACCACCGACATGATCAATGCCTGCGACCCCCCAGCGGAATTTTCTGAAAATCCGGCCTCGTGGCTTCAAGAAAGACATCGGCGGCACCGGATTCGATGATCCATACGAGACCGAGCACTGCACAGAAACCGACAATGACACCAGTTCGAAATGTCATGATTTATCCTTGGGGCTCTCCGACGGTGAAGGTGAAATGAGCATCGAAATACGCATCGGTGATGTCGGCTGGGAACCTGGGCAAGGGTACGGCGCTTAGGACCGCCCTTTTGCCCGCCAAATCGTAATACTCATTTCCGGAGGACTGTTCGATGGCCACTCCAGTCACCGTTCCGTTTCGATGCAGTCTGAATTGCACAATGACAGCATAGATCTGGTTCGTCACGTCTACTGGTGGCGCACTCCATACGCTACTGATGCGTTGGCGGACTAACGCGAGGTAGGCATTCGATCCAGGGGCCATCCCTGGGACTTTGAGAGTCGTATCCACTGCCTTCAAACTCGGCGCCTTCGCTTCAACGCGCGGCACAGGCTTGGCCGGCACCTCTGCGGGAGGTGTCGGCAGAGGAGTGTGTTTAGGCAGTTCAAACTTTTTGATCCTCTTGAGTTCCTCATCCAATTCTTGCGCCGATTCTTCAGTCAAGGATGACGACGGTGGAGATGCAGCCGCTTGTTTTCCGATCACTTCTTTAGTCTCTCCCATAACCGGGATATCCGGCAACTTGATAGCCGGTGCTTTCTTTGGATTGTTCTCAGGACTGATCTCCCCGAGCTTTGGCGCATTCGGCGGCAACTCAATGTCTTTCAAAACATCGCGCAGAATATCGTTCGACTGTTTTACCGACGGAATAGGAGGAGGGGGAGGCGCAACGTTCACGGGTGGAATCGGTGTGGGTGTTGCCTTCACAGGTGGAGTAGGCTTGGGTTGTTCAATCGAAGTAGTCGGCTCGACAAGTTTTGCTTGTTCAACTGGCTTGGCTTGTTCGACGGGTTTAGGCTGTTCGATAGGCTTCGGTGGCTCAACACGTCTTGACTGCTCAACCGGTTTTGGCTTTTCAGCAGCTTTCGGTTGTTCCACCTCTTTTTTGACCGGCTGCTTCTTCTCAGGTTCAACTGCTTTCGCCGGAAGGGTCGGTAGACTCGCAAGGGAAATCTCGATGGAAGTCAGCGGCCGCTCGCCATGGCGAGGCAATCGGACCCAGGTTAGCATAGCCCAATATTCCTATATGTAACACCAGGGACACGAAGACAGCACGGCCTAAGCGACGAGCCAATGTCGCTTGCCATTCAT
>JAAUPT010000160.1 GCA_012032965.1 Nitrospira sp. | reverse complement strand
CCGCCGGCCCCCCGTCAATATTCAACTTCGGGAGGAGTTTGTTCTTGGCGAGCTTGATGTCGATATTGTTCAGCTTGGCTTCGACGTAGAGGTCCCGCACTTCCGGCCGATCTTCCTTCGCCTCCACTTTATAGGCTTCGATCTCCCGTGCGGTCGGGAGCGGAGTTTCGCCCTGGAATTCCGGTGCCCATTCCGGACGCGGCGTCACCGGCTCGTTCTGCTCCCAGAGAAAGAGGGACAGCTTGTACTGCTCGTACTCCACCTTCCGTTGCGCAGCGATCGCGGCTTCTCGACGCTTCTGCACCTCTTGGTTCGTCTCCACGACATCGAGCGGCGCGACCTTCCCGCCCTTCGCCAGCCCTTCGACCTGGACAAAGCGATCTTCGGCCACGGCCAAGGCCCGTTTCACAATCTCGGCCTGTTTGACGGCGACCTGCCAATCCCAATACTGTACCGCCCCGGCGAGATACAGATCCTGTCGTTTCTGCGCCACCTTGATCTCCGCTTGCGGCCCCGCGAGTTCAGCCTGTTGATACTCGGCGTACTCTTCGTTGATCATGAGGCCGCGCAGCAGCTTGAACGACCCGCCGATGATGAATTGCTGCATCCTATCGAACCCCTGCAGGTCAGGGATAGCAGAGAAAATTAACGTGCCGCGATCCCCGAAGCCTTGGCGGATCCCGCCATGGATCTTGAAGCCATAGGGATGCCCGACCTCAATCTTGCTGTCGTTAAATCCCGCCATCAACCTTTGCGGCTGGAGCGGCTCGCATAATGGGTCAGTTTTTGAGCAGGATAAGCCACCAGCTGGAGCTGTCGTGAGATTCCACGTTTCGTACCGTTCGGCCTCTGTAATGTTATGGAACGTCGGTTCCCAAGCCGCGAGCGCCTTCAGGATCTTTCCCCGAGCCTTGGTTCGCTCAGCTCCGGTCGCCTGCAGCAGCGGATGGGTCAACTCGATGCGAGCCAGCACTTCATCGATGGTCAGGGGTTCGGTGCGCGTCGACTGCGCCTGCACGGTCCGCGAGTCGAGCACCGGTTCCGCCAGTGCGGTCATTGGCAGGAGAGTAACAAGGGCCAATACCAGAGCGATCATTGAGGGATGCTCCTTTCACTTCGGGGTGGCGGACGGCGCACACACTAGCAATCTCCTGCTTATTTTTCAAAATAGATAAAACGGATTGGAGTTATCGGCTAATCCGATGTATAGTGTCCCCCTCACTTCGAGCAGTAGGGCCGTATGGATTGGCTGAACTATCATCATTTATTGTATTTCTGGTCCGTCGCCAAACACGGCACCATGACGAAGGCATGCGAGGAGCTCCGCCTCGCGCAACCGACGATCAGTGGACAGATCCGCCTCTTGGAAAACACGCTGGGGGAAAAGTTATTTATTCGCACCGGACGCCGCCTCGCCTTGACGGAGATGGGCCACCTGGCCTTCAAATACGCGGAAGACATCTTCGCCACCGGTCAAGAGCTCCTGAACACGGTCAAGAGCCAAGGGATTGGGCAGCCGACCAGGCTGGTCGTGGGCATCGCGGACGCCATCCCGAAACCCCTCGCGACACAGCTCCTCAAATCCGCCCTGAAACTGTACCGGCCGACTCGCTTGATCTGCCAGGAAGACAAGCTGCGCCAACTGTTAATCGATCTGACTGCGCATCGGTCGGATCTGGTGATTGCCGACACACCGGCTCCGCCAGGGATCAAGGAGCACATTTATAACCATCCGCTGGGTGAATCGGGAGTGACCCTCTTCGCGACTGCGAAGTTGGCCGGGCAGTATCGTCGAGATTTTCCGCGCTCGTTACGCAGCGCACCCATGCTGCTGCCCACCCCGAATGCGATGCTTCGACGGTTATTGGATCAATGGATGGTCCACCATGGCCTCCATCCTGTCATTGTCGGTGAGTTCGACGACAGCGCGACCTTGAAGGCGTTCGGCCAGGACGGATATGGCATCTTCCCCGGCGCAACGGTGATCGAGAAGGAGATCTGCCGCCAATACCGGGTGCAGGTGGTCGGCCGGCTTGAGGCGCTGAAGCAACATTTCTATGCGATCACGGTGGAACGACGCGTCAAACACCAGGCCGTCCTGGCGCTCGTCCGAACGGCCCGTCGAGAACTGCAGGCCTGACACCAGCTCAACCCCGCCTCTATCTCCCCAGCAATTCTATCTGGCTCCCCAGCAATTCCATCTGGCACTTGGCAACCTACACGACATAGGAACAGTAGGGCGCCTGGCCTGGAGTCGTCCGTAGTTTCTTTGTATAGTAGGCTCTATGGAATGGTTGAATTTTCACCATCTCTTCTATTTCTGGTCGGTCGCGAAGCACGGAACTGTGGCGAAGGCTTGTGAGGAGCTCCACCTCGCTCAACCCACGATCAGCGCTCAGATTCGGGTCTTGGAGAATCAATTGGGTGAAAAGCTGTTCATACGAACCGGGCGTCATCTGATGTTGACGGAAATGGGCCGGATCGCCTTCCGGTACGCCGAAGATATCTTCTCGATCGGGAATGATCTGTTAAGTACGATGAAAGGTCGGGGAAGTGGCCGTCCGGTTCGCCTAGCCGTTGGCATTGTCGATGCGGTACCGAAGCTGCTGGCCGCCAGGCTTTTGGAATCCGCCTTCAGACACTCCCCCTCGACACGCCTGATCTGTTGGGAAGACAAGTTGGACCCGCTCCTGGCAGACCTGGCAATCCATGGGCTAGATCTAGTCATCGCGGACACACCAGCGCCTCCGACGATCAAGGTGCAGGCATATAACCGCCTGATGGGGGAATCAGGAGTGTCATTGTTCGCTGTGCCCAAGATGGCCATGCGATACCGGCGCAACTTTCCTCGATCCCTGGATGGTGCACCTCTGTTATTACCCACCTCCAACGCAATGGTTCGCAGGCTACTAGACGATTGGCTCCCCCGCCACGACCTGGCCCCGACCATCATTGGAGAGTTCGAAGATAGCGCCACTTTAAAAGCCTTCGGCCAGGAAGGCCATGGGTTGTTCCCAGGATCAACCGTTATGGAGAAGGAAATCTGTCGTCAGTATCGGGTGCAGGTGGCAGGGCGTCTCGATTCCGTCAAGCAAAAATTCTATGCCATCACAGTTGAGCGACGGCTCAAACATCCGTCCGTGATCGCCCTTTTTGACGCAGCCCGCCGTGATGTTCTGGCCTAATTCTACAGTGCACCCTCCCACCGCGCCTCGTTTGAAACCCATTCTTACCGCTTTAGACCAAAAGTTTGTGGAATCCTTGGTGGGCTTAGTATGATACCGGGGGTGCGTGAAGAGGAGCCGTTGACGTTGTGAAATATAGAAGGAAGGCGACTCGTGGATAGCTTGGATCTTGGCCTGACAAAGAGAATCCGTTCTCTCGGTCAGGAGGAGTCTGGCTCTGAGGAAATCAGCATCGACGAGCTCGCCGCTTCGACCAAACTCCAGTCCTGGGAGAATGCTCAGCTTCCAAGGAGATGGAGGTTTTCTTCTCGTTTACCGGTTGCCCTGGTCCTACTCTTCTTGCTCATCATTATTTTCGTCCCCTGGACTCAGACCGTGACCGTGACCGGCCAGATGTCGGCCTATACTCCCTACGAGCGACCACAGGACGTCGAAGCCCAGATTACCGGCCGCATCAAGAAATGGCATGCGTTAGAAGGTGACCAGGTGAAGGAAGGCGATCTCATTCTTGAGCTGGAGGACAACGATCCCAATTTCATGTCACCCGACTTACTAGCTTTTCTCGATCAACGGAAGCGGCACTCGAGAACACGAAGAGTGCGGCGTTGGCCAGAGTCGAACAGCTAGACAAGCGCATCTCAGAAATGCGGAATCTGGTGAAAGCCGCCATCCCGTCGGCAGAGGCCCGCGTGGTCGAGGCCGGAAACAGAGTGCGGGAAGCGCACCAGAAGGTCGAGGCAGCCAAAATTGCCGCAATTACAGCAGCGCTTAACCTCGATCGGCACAAGCAACTCCTCAAGAGAGGCTTGGTTCCCAACGAGAGCTAGAGATGGCGATCCAATCAGATACCGCAAGTCAGGCCGATCTCGAGGGGGCGCAGGAAAATCTCCAAGCAGCCGAACAGGCCATGAAGTCCCTCGGCTTCGGACGCGACCAAGTGGGCGCGGAAATGTTGCAGCGGCTACTCGATGCGGAAGCCGCTCGTGATGCATCGGTCGCCGAAGCTGCCAAAGTCGCCGACCAGTTCGCCGATGTCTCGCTGCGAAGGTCAAACGCCGAGCAACGCCGCTAGCCGGGAGAATTTTATCTCCAATCGACGGCACCGTCGTCAAGATGGCTAAAGTCGGAGTCGGCGAAACCGTGCGGCAGGGCGACACACTGATGCGCCTTTCCCCCACCAGCACGGACAAGGCGATTGAGATGACGGCAGACGGACTGGACGCTCCCCTGCTGAACGTCGGGCGAAAAGTAAAAATCCTCTTCTATGGCATCCCGGCTATTCCTTTGCCGGCGTGGCCTGAATTGATGGCCGGTACCTATTCCGGCGTGATCAAGGTGATCGACCAAGTCGATGACGGAAAAGGAAACTATCGGTTCTGGGTCGTTCCCGACCTCAACGATCGTTCCTGGCCGGAACAATCGCACGTCCGCCAAGGCACAAAAGCGATGGGGTGGGTCATTCTTAACCGGGTACCACTCTGGTACGAACTGTGGCGTCGGTTCAATCTGTTCCCGCCTGACTACGAGGAGCGAGCACATACGATCATCGATACGCTTCTGCCGAAGGCTGGGCGGGGGTCGAAATAATCGCCGGCCGAGGCTCAGGTCTTCTATTGCTTCCCCCGATAATTGAGCGTCGCCGGCCCCTGGTCAGGAAGGTAATAACGGCACTGGACTGCCCGAATCATCAAGAACAATGCGGCGATCAACATAGGCTGTCAAGTTCGGGTCGTTCGAGACGAATAGGACGGTCCAGGATTCCTCTTTGGAGCAGATTCGCCGAAGGATGGCGTCCCGCAAGCTCGGCTGCATGTCGTGAATCATGCCGTCGAAGATGAGGAGCTGAGGCCGCCCCACAATGGCACGGGCGAGCAAGATGCGCAAGATATGAGTTGGAGCAGGGACCTCCCCAAGCGCACTGATGTTGGAGTTGATCCCCTGCGGAAGAATGGTGATCTCTTCTTGAAGCTGGGTCAACCAGAGCGCCCATCGGACATCGTCGTAGGAGACGGAGGAACGTCGCCACACGATATTGTCGCCGATCGTCCCATCCATCAGTGACAGCTGTGAATCGATCATGAAGCCGCGGTGCTGATTGATACGGCTCAGACCAAGATGTTGAAGATCAACATCGTTGTAGGAAACGCTCCCG
>JAAUPT010000159.1 GCA_012032965.1 Nitrospira sp. | reverse complement strand
CATTTTCCTGCCGGTCGCGCCGGCGAAGCCGCGGCTGAGCATCTTACTGATTGCATGCGCGATCTTGGGTTTGAGGTAGGAAGACTGAAGACGGGAACTCCGCCTCGATTAGACAAAGACACAATCGATTTTTCTGCCATGATTCCTCAACCTGGAGATTCCCCCCCTCCCGCTTTCTCGTATCGGACTCGGCAAATCACGACGAAGCAAGTCCTTTGTCATTTGACCTATACCGGATCAGCAACCCACCACGTGATTCGGGAGAACCTCGATCGCTCTCCTCTCTACACTGGTGCGATTGAATCGATCGGACCTCGGTACTGTCCCTCTATCGAAGACAAAGTTGTTCGCTTCGCAGACAAGGAGCGGCATCAGATCTTTATCGAACCAGAAGGTCTCGACTCCAACGAATTTTACCCGAATGGTATTTCAACCAGCCTGCCGGTTGATGTCCAGGTAGCCATGTTAAAGACAATTCCTGGATTGGAACATGCCAAGATGCTCAAACCTGGTTATGCCGTCGAGTATGATTATTTCCCACCCCGCCAACTGTACAGAACGCTCGAAGCAAAACAGGTAGCTGGTCTCTATCACGCCGGACAGATTAACGGGACTTCCGGTTATGAAGAGGCCGCTGCACAAGGTTTGGTCGCTGGAATTAATGCGGTCTTAAAGGTGAGGGAGCAGCCTCCGCTGATTTTGGATCGATCTCAGGCCTACATTGGCGTGCTTGTCGACGATCTCATTACGAAAGATGCCTACGAGCCTTACCGTATGTTTACGTCACGAGCCGAATATCGGTTACTGCTCCGGCATAGCAATGCTGATCTTCGTCTCATGCAAATCGGACACGATGTTGGTTTGATTCCAAACGAGGCGTATGAAAAGTTTGAACTGAAGAAGAGAATGATTGAAACGGAGATCGAACACTTACGAACCGCTAGACCGCGGTTTACCGATGAAATCTACTTGAAAGCCAAAGGTACCTATCTTGAGAATGTCTCACCTAGTCTGACCATGGCACAGCTCCTTCGGAGGCAAGAAGCAAATTATCGTGGCCTCTTAGAGTTTTTTGGAGAAGATGTGATTAACGACCATGAAGTCGCTGACGAAGTTGAGCTTCAGATTAAATATGAAGGGTATGTTCGGCGACAGATTCAACAGATCGAGAGATTCAATCGACTTGAAAAAAAGGTGATCCCCCACACCTTCGATTACAATACTGTTCCAGGATTTTCTCGTGAGGTCAGAGAAAAGTTAATCAGAGTCAGACCTGAGACTATCGGCCAAGCATCTCGCATATCAGGTGTAACTCCGGCCGCCATATCCTTACTCCTCGTAACAATCGAAAGGGTAACCGACTATTCCATTCGAATAGACAATCTGTATCCTAAAACTCCTTGCCTTACCATTTGCTATTGACCTTCAATGAGCATCAGCGTAATTGTTCCACGTGGAACAAGAGATCGCTCTCCCGTCTTTGATTCATGAATGTTCTACAAATATTGGAATTACTCTCAGCAGCGAACAGGTCCGTCTGTTCATCGAGTATCTCCGGCATCTGCAAACCTGGAATCGATCTATTAATCTTACGACCATTATCTCAGATGAAGAAATCGTCGTTAAACACTTTGTGGACTCCTTTGCTGCGTTGAATGCTGTATCGATCAATTCTGGATCGCGACTTCTTGATGTGGGAACCGGTGCCGGTTTTCCTGGAGTCCCATTGAAAATAGTCCGGCCTGACCTGAGTATTACTCTTATTGAGCCTTCTCATAAAAAACTTCCTTTCTCCGTTTTATCGTCGGCCTACTCCGCCTCGAGAAGATTGACGTATTCGAGGGAAACCTAGATCGATTTCTCGATACTCAATCAGCCGTTGGATCGTATGACTACGTCACGACTCGTGCATTAAAACCAAGTTTGATCATGAATAGTGGGGCTAACATACTTCGCCCAGGGGGCATGGCAATTTTCTATTCCTCACAGCTGATGAATGGGCTTGGCTTTCTTGAACCAAGCAGGTAGTGAATCGTTACCTCTTCGATCTTCCAATGGGATTCGGGAAAAGGTGTATTTCAATTTGTTCACTTCCTTCTCACACTTCGAAGGATTCAATCGTTCCACGTGGAACATAAACCTGGTGCTGGAGCATCCTAATGGCAAAGGTCATCGCTATAGCGAATCAAAAAGGTGGTGTTGGAAAGACAACCACAGCTATCAATCTATCTGCCACCATTGCGCTTGAGGGAAAGTCCGTCCTACTTGTTGATATGGATCCTCAGGCAAATGCCACAAGTGGTTTGGGGATAGACCAGCAATCGGTGACGAACAGCACCTATACCTGCCTGGTCAAGAACAGCTCCGTCCAGGAAACCTCCATAGAAACATCAATTCAAGGACTTTCACTGCTACCAGCCAATGCAGATCTTGCCGGAGCCGAAGTCGAACTCGTCAATGTTGAAGGGCGTGAAGGGTATTTGAGATCAATAATGGGCGACGTGAGGGAACGGTATGATTATATTTTCTTCGATTGCCCACCCGCACTTGGAGTTCTTACCATCAACGCCCTTACCGCTGCAGATTCGGTACTCATACCCGTCCAGTGTGAATACTACGCCATGGAAGGTTTAACACGACTCATCAGCAGCATCGATCTTATCCGGCAATCCTTTAATCCAAACCTAGAAATTCAAGGAATCATCCTCACCATGTATGATTCCAGGAATAGCCTGGCTCGACAGGTGACAGAACAAATACGGTCCCACTTCGCTGAAAAAGTTTACCAAACACTCATTCCTCGCAATGTCGCCCTGGCAGAAGCCCCGAGTTATGGGCGCCCGGGGATCTTGTACAATGCAGCATCTTCCGGCTCCCAATCTTACGTATTTTTTGCTAAGGAGTTTATTGCCAATGGAGAAAAAAGCTCTCGGTAAAGGCCTTGGCGCCCTTTTACCACCACCAAGAGTCAGCCCACCTGCAGAAACAACCGATGTTCAACGGATCCGGTTAGAGGCCATTGTGCCCAATCGCTATCAGCCTAGGCACGTGTTCCCGGAGCATGAACTCGCCGAGCTCGCTGCCTCTATCAAGGAAAGTGGAGTCCTCCAGCCTATCGTCGTGAGACGAAAAGGTGATGGCACCTACGAACTCATCGCGGGAGAACGGCGATGGCGGGCTTCCAAACAGGCTGGCCTAGACACTATCCCCGTCGTTATTAAGAATTGCACAGACCAAGAGTCGTTATTGTTGGCTCTGGTTGAGAATCTTCAGCGGCAGGACTTGAATCCCATGGAAACGGCGCGCGCCTATTCCCGCATGATGAATGAGTTTGGCCTGACCCAAGACGCTATTGCCGTGCAGGTCGGCCGTGATCGGTCGTCGGTCGCAAACTTTGTCCGTCTCACCCAACTTCACCCGGACATCCAGCAACTGGTTGAAGCGGGCAGCCTGTCTGCTGGTCACGCAAAAGCGATTCTAGGCCTACCCTCACCAGAAGACCAGTTACGCGTGGGTAAGGTGGTCGCTGCCACCGCCCTTTCAGTCCGAGAAACAGAAAAACTCGTTGATCGTTCCCTCGAAGGGAAAAAGCGTCATGCAAAACCTGGACGGAACTCGCCATGGGCCGATCTGGAAGCTCGATTACAGAAGCGGCTGGGAACTAAAGTGACCGTTCAGCCACAAAAACAGGGGGGGAAGCTGGTAATCCACTGTTTTTCGAAAGAAGAGCTCGACGGCGTTGTCGACATCCTACTTGGTTAGCCTTTTAGAACAGCCCTCGAGTTGACCAGCCGACTAAAAATCCACATCTCTTTGCATTTTGGCACATATCAACGCTAAATATCTCATCGAGACCAACCGATACGATACCTAACGGCAACGAACTCATTATTCGGCCGGGGAACGGTATTCCACCCTGAGAGGAGGCGATCGTATGTGGAAGGATAAGCAGGATGGCAGACGCTCTGATGAGGTTGACCTTGATGGTCCTGGAGGGAGTTTCGAATCGACGAGATCCGACCCTGGACAAGACATCAGTGCATTTGTCGGAAAGGGTGTCGTCTTCAAGGGGACGATCACCTATCACGGAACGGTACGAATTGATGGAACTCTCGATGGCGAAATCCACACCGAGGGTGTCTTATTGGTCGGTGAGGAGGCCGTGATCACCGCAAAAGTAACGGCCGGAACGATTGTCTGCAAGGGTAAGATCACCGGCGATATCCATGCCAAAGACAAAATGAAGCTGCGCGCTCCTGCCATGATTAATGGGGGTGTCACAACCCCAATGCTCTCCATGGAAGACGGAGTTTTCTTTAACGGTACGTTGGAGATGGAACAACCGGTACACCCGGTCCAAAGGGAGACCGTACTGCATCCGGTTGGACTAACCGGCGATACAGCGCTCAGGAAAGTGAGTGCGTAGACATGTGATATCCTTTCACATGTACGAGATCAGAAGGACGCCACTCGTCCAAACCTGGTGCATGTAGTGACAGTGCCTCGTCGGTTTTGATAACAAGGAGCAGGGAGCGCTGATGTGGGCCTTAGGCGACAAGCAAGCTCAGGACGTAGGTGACAGTGAAAATTTCACGTTCCTCTCGAAAGGGGTGGATTTCAAGGGCATCGTCAGCTTTGCTGGAACGATCCGCATCGATGGCCGCGTGGAAGGGGAAGTCCATACCACAGGAACGCTGATCGTCGGAGAACAAGCAACCGTGAAAGGTATTATCTCAGTCGGAACGTTGATGACCAGTGGCAAGATCAACGGAACGGTAACCGCCACGGCCAAAATCCAAATTCAAAAACATGGGGTCCTGATCGGCGATATTCGTACCCCTGGCATTTCTATCGAAGACGGGGCCCATTTTCACGGAATGTGTGACATGGGGGCCCATAAATGGGTCGAAGAGCAGCCGGCGCCGTCGAAGTATGCTCAGGATGCTACCGGACATCGCAGCAAGATGCGGGCTTCAGACCTCTAGCTCTTCACCCACTCCTCCCGCTACAATACAGCCAATATGACTCGTCCTTCTGTTCTTCTTGGAATGAGCGGCGGAGTTGACAGCTCCGTCGCAGCGGCTTTGCTCGTTCGCCAAGGCTACGATGTCCATGGCCTCACCCTCCAGGTATGGGAACACGAAGACGAATCAGTTCCCACCTCGAAAAAATGGCAAGAACGAGGTTGCTGTAAGGTAGGCCTCGCCAAACATGTCGCCAAGCTTCTCAGTATTCCCCATGATGTTCTTGATACTCGTGAGAGTTTTCGGACAGGGGTGATTGATGATTTTCTCCACGGCTATACGAATGGCACGACGCCAAATCCCTGTGTCCGGTGTAATGAACGAGTGAAGATTCGAACGCTGATCAACAC
>JAAUPT010000158.1 GCA_012032965.1 Nitrospira sp. | reverse complement strand
GCAAGACCATCGCATCCGCCTCCCAAATACCCTCGGCAAGCCAAGCTCGGCCGTGCACTATCGGCGCCTGCGATTGTCGACCGTCGAATCCGGTACCGCGAAGAAGCTCATCTGATCCCAGGGAGAGAGACATGCTGAGTGCGCCCTTGCCAGAGAGCGAAGCCGCTCGTCTTGCTGAATTACGACGATACGAAATTCTCGACACGCCGGCGGAAGAGGGCTTTGACAACCTGACCAAGCTTGCCTCACAGATCTGTGGAACACCCATCGCGCTGGTCAGCCTCGTCGATGCCCATCGCCAATGGTTCAAGGCGAGAGTGGGGATCGATGCCACGGAAACTCCTCGCGACGTGGCCTTTTGTGCCCATACCATTCATGGCAACGACCTGTTGGTCGTACCGGATGCCACCCAAGACGAACGGTTTGCCGACAATCCTCTTGTCGCCGCTGACCCTAATATTCGCTTCTATGCCGGCATGCCTCTCGTCACACCGACCGGCCATGCGGTGGGCACCCTCTGCGTGATCGATCGCACCCCCAGACAATTGACCGCCGATCAAATGAACGCTCTTCGGATGTTGGGCCAACAAGTCGTCAGTCGGCTTGAGTTGAAGCGACGCCTCCTTGAGCTCGAACACAGTCTCGTGCTCCGTGAAAAGTACAAACGCTTAATGTCGGAGGCACAGGCACTTTCCCATGTCGGCAGCTGGGAGTGGGACGTTGAATCAGGAGCCGAGATCTGGTCGGATGAGCAATTCCGGATCTTCGGGTATGAGCCTCGTACGATCACCCCTACAATCGAGACCTTCCGTGAGGCTGTCCATCCCGACGATCGAGCCAAAGTGTTCAAGGCCGTTGAAGAGGCGCTCGAGCAAAACCATCCCTATGAGGTGAGCTGCCGGATTGTTCGACCGAGCAAGGAAATTCGCGACGTGCTGTGCCGCGGAACCGTGATGCGCGATCCTGAGGGCCGTCCGAGACATGCTGTGGGCACCGTTCACGATATTACTGAGCAACAGGTCTACGAGCAGACATTGCGAGATTCTATTCAGCGGTTAGACTTGGCAACCAAATCCGGCGGCATCGGCGTGTGGGATTACCACGTTCAAGAGAATAGGATAGTCTGGGACCGACGGATGTACGAACTCTACGACTACACGGTCGAGAACTTTCCTGGGGCGTATGAAGCCTGGGCGGACCGGCTCCATCCTGACGATAGACCCTCTGCCGAAGCCTCCCTCCTAGCCGCGATTGAGGGACATGGTCGATTCGAGATGGAATTTCGCTTGGTCCTTCCGGACCAGAGCATCCGTCATATCAAGGCATCCGCCGTTGTTATCAAGGATGAACGGGATCGAGCGGTCAGAATGACCGGCATCAATTACGACATCACGGCGCGTAAGGAGACCGAGGCGGCCAGACTGACGGCTGAGGCGACACTACGGGAAAAAGAAGAGCTTACTCGCGCGATGATCGAGAATGTGATCGACTACTCCATCGTCCGCCTCGATCCCGAGGGACATATTGTGTCATGGAACCAGGGGTCGCAGCGTCTGAAGGGATACGCCGAGGACGAGATCATCGGTCGTCACTTCTCCTGCCTTTACACGGAGGAAGACCAAGCGACCGGCAAACCCACGGCGTTGTTGAGAGGGGCCACAGCCCATCACCATGCGGAAGACGAGGGATGGCGCGTGCGCAAGGACGGCTCACGGTTCTGGGCCAACGTCGTCCTTACAAGCTTGTTCGACCAGGATGGACGATTGAAGGGTTTCACCAAGGTCGTCCGCGACAGGACGGAGCGGAAAGCCGCTGAGGCGAGGCTGGAGCAAGCGGCTCGCGACCTGGAAGCCCGTAATCGAGAGTTGGCGGAGGCGAACCAGTCCGCTCTTGCCGCCACTCGCGCCAAGAGCGAATTCCTGGCGACGATGAGCCATGAAATCCGCACTCCGATGAATGCGATCGTCGGCATGGCAGAATTGCTTCAAGAAACGGCGCTCACGCCTGATCAGGCCAATTATGTCGGCCGATTCAGCCGCGCGCTGGCTCACTCATGGAGCTGATCAACGCGATCTTAGATCTCTCCAAGATCGAAGCTGGCTACATGGCGCTGGAATCGGTGCCGTTCGATCTCCCCAATCTCACCGACATGATCGCAGAACTGATGGCCGGTAAGGCGTTGGCCAAACGACTCGACCTCTTGGTCCGCGTGCATCCGGATGTCCCACAGGGTGTCGTCGGGGATCCCACTCGCTTGAATCAGGTGCTCGTGAATCTCGTCAGCAATGCGATCAAGTTTACAGAATCCGGACATGTCATGATCTCCATCGAACCGGCCCCTGATCGATCGACCGCCCACGCCCTCCGATTTTTGGTGTCCGATACCGGCATCGGGATCCCGCCGGATAAGCTCCGGTCCATCTTTGAGCCCTTCACCCAAGTTGATTCCAGCACGACGCGAAAATACGGCGGAACGGGACTCGGCTTGAGCATCTCCCAACATCTCGTGAAACTCATGGGGGGACATCTTGAAGCAACCAGTACGGTGGGAGCGGGTACCACCTTTTCCTTTACCATGACCTTGCCCGAGGCCCGCTCGTGATGGCCACCCAAACAGGACGATTCCTCGATTTGCACGCGATGCGCCTGCTCATCGTGGACGACAACGAGACTAATGTGATGATCGTCCGCGAACACCTCTCGCGCAGCGGCGCGCAACTCTTGGAAGCGAGCAGTGGAGCGGAGGCGTTGACGATCTTGGAGGACGCCCATCGACGGAATGAGCCGATTACCCTCGCCATTTTGGACTATCACATGCCGGGCATGAATGGGCTGGACCTTGTGCAGGCGATTCGCGACCGACAGGAATGGGCGAGTCTGCCTCTGATCATGCATGTCTCAGACCTTCAACGAGACGACGCGCAGCGCGCTCGATCGTTGGGCATTACCAACTACCTCTATAAACCGATCAGCCGACGGCGCTTGATGGACGCGTTGGCCGGAACTCTGAATCCAGCACCGGTCGGAGCGGTTCAACAAGAAGAGGCAGCGCCTTCCGAACAGGCCAGACTGGCACCCTGTCGCATTCTGTTGGTGGAGGACTTGGAAGACAACCGCGACGTGGTCACCCTCTTTCTGAAGGACACCCCTTATCAGTTAGATATGGCCGAGAATGGAGCCGTCGCCCTGCAGAAGTTCCAGACTGGTCGCTATGATTTGGTGCTCATGGATATGCAGATGCCGGTCATGGACGGTCTCGAAGCCACAGCAGCCATTCGCGCATGGGAACGAGGGCAGCAGCGCAGACCCACGCCGATCATGGCACTGACGGCCAATGCCTTCAAAGAAGAAGCGGATAAGAGCTTGGCCGCAGGTTGCACGGCCCATCTGACAAAACCGATCAAGAAAAAGACCCTACTGAGTGCCATCGCCCAATGTGCCAACACTCCGCGAGACCAAGCTGCCTAAGGAAGGAGTACGTACGTGAACAACTCATCTTCTGAACAGGACCCACGCCTCCTGCTCGTCGAGGACGAACAAGATACGGCAGATCTCGTGACGCTGATCATGAAGGAACGAGGGTATCACGTCTCGCACGCGTCGGACGGCGCCGCAGCGCTAGAAAAGATCGCGCTGATGCCACCCCCTTCCCTCGTCATGTTGGATATTCAGCTCCCCCATGTCGACGGAATCACGATTCTGGAGACGATCCGCGCCACGCCCGACTGGAAGAACGTGCCGGTGATCATGTTGACAGCTGTCGCTGATCAGGAAAAGATCCGCAAGGTGCGTGCTCTTACCGTCCAAGACTATGTGCTGAAGCCGTTCCGACGGGAAACCTTGCTCCGATCTGTCGACCAATCCCGTGGAACGCCAGCTCCGCCGCGATGAACCCAGCTTTCTCAAAACATTAGTTGCCCTACCCCTCGCGGGTATGGGCCTCAATCCTTCAGTGAACGTTCAATTGAGGCCGAGGGCTTGTTCGAAGCCCTCTTCTCGGCATCACGGTCAAGAATCATAGGAAAACGACCGATACCGGACTGATCGGAGACGCACTCGTGGAACACAGGCCACCCAAAGAGACAGCCGCTGAAGGCAAAGAGCTCGTGAGCATCGACGCCTCCTTCGAACCGCTCGTGCCGAAATTCCTGACGAACCGCAAGAAAGAGGTCGTGGCGATGCAGGAAGCCCTGACCGCCCAGGACTTTGAAACGGTCCGCAAGGTGGCGCACGGGATGAAAGGCGCCGGGGGAAGTTACGGCTTCGACCGGATCACCGACATGGCCGCCGTCGTCGAACAAGCGGCAAAGGCAGGCGACGCATCGACGATCGAGTGCCATCTCCCACTGCTGGGTTCCTATCTCGACCGGGTCACGGTGGTCTACGACTGATATCTGTGAAACGAGAGGAGCAGCCTATGAAACATGAAATCCTGGTCGTAGAAGATGAGCAGGATACCGCGGATCTGTTGAAGCGCGTATTGGAACGGGAGGGCTTCTCGGTCCTCCAAGCAAAAGATGGACGTCAGGCCTCCACTCTGGTCGGGACCGTACGCCCCCCTTCGCTCATCCTGTTAGATCTTGTGATCCCCTATGTCAGCGGACCAGAACTGCTGAAGCTCTTTCGCCATCATCCTGACTGGAAAGACATCCCTGTAATCGTCGTCAGCGCCGATCACTATGAGCCGGATATTCAACGGGCACTGCGCGAAGGAGCCACTGCCTATGTCACGAAGCAGAAGGGATCGGCCGGTCTGCTACAGGCGGTGAAACGACTCCTGGCTGCCGCACCGGCGCAGGACCAGATAGTCGCCGACGTGGCCAGCGCGGCTCCTCAAACACGACGTGTATCGATGCGCCGTCGCCTTCAGAGTAGCCAGAAAAAGAAACGGGCCGCATGACCCATCCGTGTACGCTCCTCACCAATCATGCGGACCAGCTCCTACCATTCAACAAAGATTGTTTGAAGGAGACCTAATGGGTAAGGCATCGAGCTCTTCTGTGCCGACGGTACTCATGATCGAGGATCACGACGACACGGCCTGCTTGGTCCGGTTCATCCTTGAACGTCACGGCTATACGGTCCGGCATGCCCCTGATGGGCGGAACGCCAAACGGCTGACGGAAACAAGTGAGCCCCCCGACGTGGTATTGCTCGACATCTCACTGCCCTCCCTGTCTGGGTTAGAGGTCCTCCGCGCCATTCGATCGCACCAGAATGGCAGCGGATTCCGGTCATCATGCTGACCGCCAACGGGCGCCCGGAATCGATTGCTGAAGCGACCATTCTTGGAGCCACCGAATATTTAAAGAAACCCTTCTCACCAGACCATCTCCTCCGGACCGTCGCATCCTTCGTGCCGAGACCACCCACTCAGCCCG
>JAAUPT010000157.1 GCA_012032965.1 Nitrospira sp. | reverse complement strand
AATACCAGGAACAACTGCTCGATCACATCAGGAAGCACCCGACCTTCATCAAGCCGGAATCGCGGCGGAATGAAAGTCCTGGGGTTCTTGCAAACTCAGAAAACTCGGCGACCTCTCGATTTCAAGGCCAAAGTCACGCCTCTCTTGGGGCATCGAACTACCCTTTGATACGGAGTACGTCACCTACGTCTGGTTTGACGCCCTGGTCAATTACATATCGGCACTAGAGTACTTGCCACGAGAGAAGCCTGTCGGCGAGCGCTTCTGGCCTGCCAATGTCCACCTCGTCGGTAAAGACATTCTGACGACGCATGCTGTGTACTGGTCCACGATGCTGATGGCGTTGAATCTTCCGCTACCGGAAACGATCTTTGCCCATGGCTGGTGGACGGTGGACGGTGAAAAGATGTCGAAGAGTCGGGGCAACGTCGTGGATCCGAACAAGATGGTTGAACAATTCGGGCCAGATGCATTTCGCTATTTTTTATTGCGCGAAGTGCCGTTTGGACAGGACGGAGATTTTCCCAAGCAGCCATGATCATCCGCGTCAATAGCGACCTTGCGAATGGCTTGGGCAATCTCCTCAGTCGGACACTCACTCTGATCGAACGAACCCAGTCCGGACTGGTACCGGCTTCCAGTATAATCGGTCCAGCAGAGCAAGAATTGCAGGAAGCTACGGTGACGCTCTTAAATGAGTCATTGCCACGCCATCTCGAACAGTTAGAATTTAACCGAGCTCTTGAGGCCATTTGGCAAGTCGTTCAACTGGCCAATCAATATGTCGATAAGACCGCCCCATGGGCACTGGCAAAGCATGAGAACGAAGCCGAACGACTCAGAACAGTCCTCTATACCATGGCGGAGACACTCCGCTGTCTTTGCCTAGCAACCTATCCCGTTATGCCAACGAGTGCGCAATCGCTCTGCGCTCAACTCGGTATCTCAGCTGACTTCACAGACTCCTTACTCAAAGACAAGATCGAATGGGGCGGACTGAAGCCAGGTACCGCTATCCATAAAGGCCAGTCACTTTTCCCACGTATCGAATCAAAACCAGGAGCCAAACTAATGACCGAGTCATCTGTCCCTTTACAGCCAACGCCGGCCGCACCAACGCCCACAGCCGCTCCAACACCGCCGGCTTCGCCGCAGATCACCATCGATGAATTCATGAAGATTCAGCTGAAGACGCAACGGTGCTCTCCGCTGAGCGGGTGCCGAAATCAGAGAAGTTGATCACGCTGCAAGTCTCGCTCGGCACCGAACAGCGCCAGATCGTGGCCGGTATCGGCAAGAAGTACGAGCCAG
Source organism: Nitrospira sp. (assembly GCA_012032965.1). Classification (GTDB taxonomy): domain Bacteria; phylum Nitrospirota; class Nitrospiria; order Nitrospirales; family Nitrospiraceae; genus Nitrospira_D. The sequence goes on along the minus strand of JAAUPT010000157.1, from coordinate 4,090 downwards.
AGACTCTTGTCGGCAAGACCATCGTGATCGTGGCAAATCTCAAGCCCGCGAAGCTTATGGGTATTGAATCGCAGGGGATGGTCCTCGCGGCAGGGGATGCGGATGTACGTGGCTTGCTCACTATTCTGGAAGAAGTGGATCCTGGCACTAAAGTGAAATGACGCGGTTGACCCTCGCGACGTTCGCATTGATCCTCACGTTCATACTCCCTCCCTGTTTCCCCATTCCCGCTACAAGCCAAGCCTTACCTGATTCCTCACTCAACGGTGCACAACCAACGAGGGTGCTTATCCGCGTTGTCGCACAGGGAGCTATGGTGTTGGGGCGAGAGGTCGGCGGAGCGCGCGTTACCATAACCGACATAGCAACTGGTTCAATCTTGGCGACCGGCCTGCAACAAGGTGAAGCCGGCGATCAGAATCAGATCATGCGCACGCCCCATATGATGGAAGAACCGATCTACAGTTCTCGTCCGTCCGCCGCCTTCACCACCATATTGCAGCTGCAGAAACCGACATTAGTAGAAATCTCGGCCGAGGGACCACTGGCTTACCCCGCTGCGTTACAACGCACCAGCCAAACTCTCTTATTGATACCAGGTCAGGACCTCACGAACGATGGCATCGTGCTGCACCTCTATGGCTACTTGGTCAAAATTGAGCGACCGAAGCCACGCGAACCATTGATCGCCAAGAACGACGTGACGCTTCGGGCTTCAGTCAGAACCTTATCCGGCTCCTTGGTTCGCCCCCATGGAGATTGGGACTCACGGAAGATCCGCATTTATGGAGAGCTCTTGATCGGCGACCGAGTCATCGAACGGCTCCAGATGTTCTATGATGAAGGGAGTCGTAGTTTTGAAGCACCCTTCTTTGTACCGCCATCAAAGGACGTTCCCGATGGGATCACACTGCGTGTCATTGCGACGGACCTCTCGACCGGCAACTCAGGGATCAGCCAGGTCAATTACCCGGTGTTAAGTGAGCGGCTCCCTCCTAAGCCATCCACCGGCATGCTGCCAGATTAACTTCCCACAAACCTTCGTCATGGCTTGCCGCATTGCATGGCTCATGCGAAACTGTGTGATATGACGGCACTGGCTTCGTATGCGCACCTTCGATCGCGGCTCAAGCTGGCCTTAGTCATCAATGCCGTCATCATCGCAGCGGAGTTCATCGGAGGTTGGTTGCTCAATAGTATCGGCCTGATGAGCGACGCGAGCCACAACCTCGTCGATCAGGGCTCGCTCTTTCTGGCCCTCTATGCCCACCTGCTCACGGCGCGCCCGGCTTCAGAGACTCGAACCTTCGGCTACCATCGCGCCGGAATACTTGCCGCGTTTTTGAACAGTTTCATTCTGCTGCTGACTGCCTTCGGCATCGCGATAGTCGGCGTCCAACGCCTGATGGACCCTGTCCCTGTCGATGGTTGGTGGGTCATGGCCGTGGCCACCGTCAGTTTCGTCGCCAATCTCGGGATCGCGCTGCTGCTCCAGCATGGAGCGAAAGACGATTTGAATATTCGAGGTGCATTTTGGCACATGCTGGGAGACGCCTGGGTGTCGCTTGGCGTCATCGTCAGCGGTGGAGCGATTCTTCTCACAGGATGGACCGTCCTGGACCCACTCATCAGCTTGCTGATCGTCGGAGTCATTCTCCGAGGAGCCTGGCCGATCTTTAAAGAGTCGATGGAGGTCCTATTGGAATCGACGCCACCAGGCATCAGTGTCCCCCAAGTCGCTTCGACCATCGAATCGATTCCAGGCGTCAAAAACGTACATGATCTCCACATCTGGGCCGTCGAGCCTCGCCTCGTCATGTTGACCAGCCATGTCATGATCGAACCGCATTGCACTCCACTCGAGCTACTGCAACTGATCCAAAACCGGATCACCACGGACTTCGGCATCAAACACATGACCATTCAACTGGAAACTGAGTGTTGCGATCCTGACGACATTCACTGCGACCTCCGGAAACTGACCAAACAGCACCACGAAGCACAGACCTTCGCACACCATCATTAACGCATTAACGGCCTCAAATCTCCATCTCATTCAGACGGTCAATTACCATCCCAGCCAAAGGAAATTACAGATTTGATAGGGTTGCTGGCAAGGCTGTGTGTGTCGCGGCAGGTTCTCGGTCCGTTCAATCTACTGCAGGAACAGGAACCAGAGATAGACCGCACTGATCGCGACGGACCCGACCATGACGGGAAAGCCCAACCTGAAGAATTGCCAAAACGAGATATGATACCCCGCCTTGCGCGCAATATCGATAATCACCACGTTCGCACTTGCCCCGATGATCGTGCCATTTCCTCCTAAACAGGCTCCCAATGCCAGCGCCCACCACAGGGGAATGATATCCGATTGATGGACCAACGTCGTATAGTCTGCAACGTCCGGATGCAGAGACCGGGCCAGGTCGACAATGAGAGGATTCATCGCAGCCACATAGGGGATGTTGTCCACGAACGCAGACAGTACGGCCGAACCGACCAGCACTGCGAGCGTCGCTCCGGCCATGTTGCCCTCCGTAATATTGACGAGCCGCTCTGCGAGATATCGGATGGCCCCGACCTTCACGAGGCCTCCCACTAAAATGAAGAGACCGATGAAGAAAAAGATCGTTTTCCACTCGACGTCTGCCAAGTATTTCATCTCTTCCGTTTCATTCGATCGTCCTGCCGCATGGCCGAGCAGCATGAAGGCACTTGCCCCCAGTAACGCAACCGTCGCCGGCTCAAGGTGGACGAAGGAATGGAACGCAAAACCGAGATTGACGCCCCCCAGCGCCCACAGACAGCGCCGCAGTAATCCGCGGTCGCGAATCGCATCTTTCGGATTGAGCGTCATGACCGCTTCGCGCAGGTGCGGAGCCACCGACATCTTTCGACCGAAGAGCATCCACATCACTCCAAGAAACACGGCCATGATCAGAAACGCGATGGGCCCAAGGACCGACAAAAACTCCAGGTACCCCAGCTCCGCTTTACTGGCGATCATAATGTTTGGTGGGTCGCCGACAAGCGTCGCAGTCCCACCGATATTGGACGACAACGCTTCGCAGAGAAGAAACGAGATGGGGTTCAGCTCCAAGCGTTTGCAGATGGACAGCGTCACCGGCGCCATCAACAAGACCGTAGTGACGTTGTCGAGCATCGCCGAGAAAACGGCGGTCAAGATTGACAGCAGGACCATCAAGCGGAACGGCTTGGCCTTAGCCTGCTTGGCAGCCCAAATCGCCAGGACTTCGAACAGACCTGTCTCTCTGATGATGTTGATGATGACCATCATCCCAATCAACAGGAACACGACATTGTAGTCCACGCCGAATTCGTGAGAATAAAAGGCCTCGTCTTGCGAGACGACACCAAACGCGATCATCAAGGCGGCACCGCTCAATGCCACAATGGTCTTATGGATTCGCTCGGTCATGATGACCAAGTAACAGACACCAAAAATGAGAAGCGCTAGACTCGCTGTCGACATGAGTGGGCCTTTTCAATCATGGGATGCTCGCATGGTGCGCTGAGCCGTTTCGGCATTATCCAGGGACCATCGGCGCAATGCAATCAGAGTCGTCTTGTACGGAAAACTTGGTTGGGTTCGGCGGAGGGAGAGATCATTACCAGAATCGGAAGGGGCCGGAGTCCAAATGGATGAACCTTGAGCGTTGATAAAAACCGACCCCGCCGTATCGCAGTTCCAGTGCGGTCTGGCGAAGTTTTTTGGGATGGACACCCGGAATTAAGAGATCGATGGCCTGCCCTTGCATATGGAGGCTATTTCTGGCAGCGTGTCCACCTTTCCGCACCAGAATGGCATTGTATTCGGGAGACCGGAAACCCGAAATGAAATGGATGTCTTTCTTAGTCCTGAGTTTTTTCTGCACCAAATTCACGTGCTCCAACACGCGCACATCGATGGCCCCAACCTCACCGGAGTAATGACAGCGCATCAGGTAATTCACATCGTCAAGCGCCTCAAGATCATACCTGCCCGCCTCGTCGCGATAGGTCACGTCCAACCGCTCATCCGTCCTTGCATTGACTAACGTGAGCCGTCCCTCTGGAAGCTCACGAG
>JAAUPT010000156.1 GCA_012032965.1 Nitrospira sp. | reverse complement strand
CAGAAAAGGATCGCAGAAGAATTCATCAAAGAACAAACCGCGGCCGGAACATTCGGCAAGAAGAAGATCGTGACCGAGGTGGATAAGGCCGAGACGTTCTGGCCGGCGGAGGATTATCATCAGGATTACATCGTCAAGACCGGCCGCGCGTGTCACGTCACCAACCCCTGGCCGGTGCTCGAAAAATCTCAAACAAAGGAACCGGTTTCACACTAATCCCGTGCGCGCAACACCCCATCGGTAATTGATGAAGCCGTCTGCGGCTTCTCAATCTCCATCCGATTCACGAACCACTGTTCATCCAAGACCCTCATGGTTCCGTCCACGAGGGTCTTTCTTCATGTGATCCGCGTGTCGTACACTCATCCAACGGAGGTCCTCCAGCGATGCATCACTCAACTACCCACGGCATTTGCGTCATCTCCCTGCTCAGCTTCGCTTGCGCATGGTCTTATCCCGCGCTCGCGCAGAACAATGGCAACTTGACCGCTCAGAAGTCCGCTGCACCCTCGGGCTCGATCACCCTGATCAAGCACGCCCTCAAAGATCCCGGCACCAACAACATCGACTCCCACACGCTGCTCGCGCCCAAGGGTTGGAACGTCACGGGCAGCGCGTGGTGGGGCGGCGCGAATCTTTATAATATATTTCCGTCACAGGATGTGAAAATATCTTCGCCCGGAGGCGTCGAGGTCCACATCGGCCCCTCGATGGCTTTGTACGATTACATCCCCTCGCCCCAGGGCGCTCAATATGGCGGCCAGCGCCCACAGGAGTGGACCGCCCAGAACGGCGTACTCGTTTTATATCTGCCGAGCGATCTGGACGGCTGGCAATCGCTGTTCCAGAATCAACTATTGCCGAAAACATATCCCGATGCGACGGAAATAAAAGTTCAAATGCCCGTCATCGTGCCTGAATTGACGCAAGTCATGCAGCAACAACTCGCGCCAATGCGCGATCAGGCCAATCAGATGAACCAGCAGAATCAGCAGATGGGCGTGCAGATGTTTTCTATGGTCGACGGCGCGTTCCTTGCTGTGAATTCGACCTACACGATTCATAATCAAAAGTGGGAACAACTCAACATCCTCGGCGTCGCCTACTACGTCACCGACCTCCCCACCGGCAGAACCATCAACTGGGGAGTCGAACCCACCGTCGCATTTCGCGCACATAAGGGCGAGCTGGAAAAGAACATGCCGCTGCTCATGGCCGTCGCCAATTCCATTCGTCCGACTCAGCAATGGGCCGCAATGAAAGCTGATCACATTGCGAAAATGAATCAGATCGCCGCGAAGGGCGCTGCGGACCGCAGTCGTATTATTGCGGACTCCAACCGCGAAATAAGTCGTATTATTAACGAAGGGTACGAGCAACGCCAGGCGTCGATGGACCGCACGCATCATCAATTCGTCAACGCCATCCGCGAAGTCGACGATTTCGTCACCACCTCAGGCGTCGGCGGTCATGGCACCGATCCCGTCCAGCTTCCAAGTTACTACGATCACATTTATACCAACGGCGATCAATACATTCTCACCAACGATGCAAACTACAATCCCAACGCAGACCCGCGGTGAACAATCAGAACTGGGAACAAATGAAGCGCGTGCAAGAGTGATTTGCATATCAGCGCACAACGCTCGTCTTCCTGCGCAGGCAGGAACCCAGGGGACGTCGCAATTGTTGTGAAAACAACCAATGCCTAATGTGACCCAAAAGTCCTCAAAACGCCGTTTGATGCCCTGAATGTTCGGTTGGGCGACGAGGAACATTCCGGCTGGCTTCCGGAGCGAGCTGCGACTCCCGAGCGCGCTCCGAATGCCGACGTTCTACTTAACCTCACGATCTCCTCTGACGGCAATGGATACATTCTCGAATGGACCGACCGCGACCGTACACACCACGGCGATACATGGCATGAAACTCTTGACGATGCCATGAATCAGGCGAAGTACTACTTCGGAATCGAAGCCGCCATGTGGGAAGACGTCTGATTGTGGCGCCTCCGCATCCTTCACCCTCTCCTCGGGGAGAGGGCCGGGGTGAGGGGATTTTCCAACATCCAAGCGGTCCAAACCCCACCTCCTATCCGCTATACTCCCCGTCTTCAATCAAATTGATCCGCGGGGCCGCTCTCCGCATACCAATCAAACCTTTTTCTAGTAATGGGAGTTTCTTCCAAATGTCCGATCGCATCACAATGAGCCCCAAAGGCCTCCAAGTTCCCAACAATCCTACTATTCCCTTCATCGAAGGCGATGGCACCGGGCCCGACATCTGGCGCTCCTCCGTCAAGGTCTTCGACGCAGCCGTCGAAAAGGCCTACGGCGGCAAGAAGAAAATCACCTGGAAAGAAGTCCTCGCAGGCGAAAAGGCGTTCAACAAAACCAACAACTGGCTGCCCGATGAAACCCTCGCCGCTTTCCGCGAATACATCGTCGGCATCAAGGGCCCCCTCACGACCCCCATCGGCGGCGGCATTCGCTCCCTCAACGTCGCCCTTCGCCAGATGCTCGATCTCTACGTCTGCCTCCGCCCCGTTATGTACTTTAAGGGCGTGCCGTCTCCCGTGAAGAAGCCCGAAGATGTGAACATGGTCATCTTCCGCGAGAACACCGAAGATATCTATGCAGGCATCGAATACGCAGGCGGCACCGCTGATGCACAAAAGTGCCTCGAATTCCTCGAGAAAAACTTCCCCAAGGAGTTCGCCAAGATCCGCTTTGGTACAAAAGAAAAAGTCGCTGCGTGGGATAAGGAACTCCAAAACATCGGCATGCCCAAGCGCGATGCGGACCACAACAAGGTGTTCTGCGGCATCGGCTTCAAGCCCATTTCCTACCACGGCACCGAACGCCTCGTCCACTCCGCCATTTCCTACGCGCTCAAGAACAATCGCAGGTCCGTCACGCTCGTGCACAAAGGCAACATCATGAAGTTCACGGAAGGCGCGTTCGTGAGTGGGGCTATGAAGTCGCCACCAAATTCTTCCGCGACAAGGTCATCACCGAGCGCGAATCCTGGATCCTCGGCAACAAGGAATCCAACAAAGATATCACCGCAGAAGACAACGCCCGCGCCATCGATCCCGGCTACGAAATGATGACCGGCGACCAGAAGAAAACCCTCATCGCAGAGGTCGAAAAAGCGCTCAAACTCTGGCCGACGCATGGTGAAGGCAAGTGGAAGAAGATGCTCCTCATCAAAGATACTATTGCGGACATCACCCTTCAGCAGGTCATGACACGGGCCAAGGATTTCGATGTCATCGCCACCATGAACCTCAACGGCGATTACCTCTCCGACGCGCTCGCGGCCCAAGTGGGCGGGATCGGCATCGCTCCCGGCGCGAACATCAATTATGTAACAGGCCACGCCATCTTCGAAGCGACCCACGGCACCGCGCCCAAGTACGCCAACCTCGATCAGGTCAACCCCGGCTCGGTCATCCTCTCCGGCGAAATGATGCTCCGCTACATGGGCTGGACCGAAGCGGCCGACCTCATCATCCACGGCATCGAAGGCGCCATCGCAGCGAAGACAGTGACATATGATTTCCACCGTTTGATGGATGGAGCCACGAAGTTGAAGTGTTCAGAATTTGGTGAAGCTATCATCAAGCACATGAGCGGCGCATCTGGGTCATCAAAGGCCAAACCCGCGATGGCGAAGGTTTAATTGGGAATAATGATTCACGAGGAATGAAATACAAGAACATACCATCGGCTCTGCACAACTTTGCTCACTCATTTGTGAGTCTGGTAAACTACGTCGATGGTGTTTACATTCGGGACGTTTTGACGGACGAACTGCACAAAGTTCCAAACCATGAATTATTGATCTATTTTCCGGAGGGTCGAATTGAGCCGTCAGTTGAATTGCCGCAGAGTTTGAAGAAGTCCGTTCAACATTTCTCAAATCACTACGCTGACCACTTGAGCAGTCAGAACGTTGAGCCCGGATCGATTCAGGAATGTCGCGTTTTGATCTATGGGGATAGACTAGGTATGCACTGCACGATCCTGGCCAATGATGATCGAGGGAAGATTTATGACATTCCGGTTCGGATTGATTGAGGAGTTGCCAGACCGTCACCGTATCTACTGCGATAGCAGAGATTGCGACTTCCACCGCCTCATGGACGGCGCCACCAAACTCAAAATGCAGCGAGTTCGGCGAGGCGATCATCAAACACATGCAAACACCAGCCCGAATCGCAAGCGAAGGCAAACCCGCGATGGCGAGAGCGTGATAAACTAGGGACAGCACATGCCGTGGGACGAAAATGTACATGATTTGATTTGCGAGGAATTCGGCATAGGCGCACCCTTCACGCTAGACCAGGTTTACGCCTACGAAGACCACTTTGAACGACGCTATCCAGGAAACCGACACGTCCGGGAAGATTCGCCAAATTCTTCAGCATCTGCGAGATAGAGGCATACTTGAGTTTCTCGATGACCAAGGCCATTATCGCCGAATTGGTTGATCGAAACTTGTCGTATGGTTATTGTTAGGGTATGATCTGGTCACTGGAGACGTTCTATGGCAACCGGCTCATCTATTGAATGGACCGATGCAACTTGGAACCCGGTTGCGGGATGTACCCCAGTTTCCGCTGGATGCAAGAATTGTTATGCAGCCCGAATGGCCCTTCGGCTTTCATACATGCCGAACGGAACAGGCGAAAAGTATAAAAACACGGCAACAAGAACTCGGGGTGGCTTGCCGGTTTTCACTGGGCAAATAAGACTCGATCGTGAGTCACTTTATTTGCCTGAGTCATGGCGACTTCCAAGGTTGATTTTCGTCAACTCAATGAGTGATGTCTTCCACGAGGCTGTCCCCACTGGAATATATACAAGACATTTTTCGAGTGATGGAACGATGTCCACAGCATACATTCCAAGTGTTAACTAAGAGACCTGAACGAGCCCTTCAATTCTCTGGTGACTTGCCTTGGCCCAAGAACGTCTGGATAGGCACTAGTATCGAAGATTCAAGGGTCTTGAGGCGAGTCGACTACTTACGCAAAATTCCGGCATCGATTCGATTTCTATCATGTGAGCCTCTCATCGGGCCATTGACCGGCTTATCGCTAAAGCTAATTCATTGGGTAATTGTAGGTGGGGAATCAGGACCTGGAGCGCGCCCGATGCAGAAGAATTGGGTAATTGAGATAAAGCGAAACTGCGACAAGAACGGTGTTCCTTTCTTCTTCAAACAATGGGGTGGTGTTCAAAAACATGTTACCGGTCGCGTCCTAAATCGTCGTACCTGGGATGATATGCCAACTCGTTAGAAACTACTCAAATGGCCAGCAAATATAGAGACTCTTTCTTCGATTCAAAACGGCCTTGGTCCGTCTACAAGGATACGGTTCTAGAGTACTACCTGC
>JAAUPT010000155.1 GCA_012032965.1 Nitrospira sp. | reverse complement strand
GCTGACGTTCCGGAGTTGGCTGTTGCCCGTAGATTGTGAGTAGCCCGCGTTCAAGCTCCCGCTATAGATGACCGGCGGTTGGATCACCGGGTTGACCTGCGTCACCGCATCCATGGGCACTGTCATCGTGCTGCCCATGGGACCGGCTTTCAGCTTCATCGTGCCAGGCTCACCCTCTTCAGCTGTGCCAACGAGGACAGTCCCCTCCTTTAAGTGGAAAGGAATGGGATGAGAGACTGCCAGTTTGCTCACTTCAGACCACTTGATCTTAATCAGATCGTCCGCGAGAGCACTCTTTATCTGGAGCACCCCACCCACCATCTCTATTACTTCTCCATGGATGACACTGCCGTCCTTCAATGTCACCACATCCAGAGCTGGAACGGCAGCCTGTGGCATCGGATCCGACTCATCAGTAGGAAACGCTGAGCTGACCGCTGTAGTCGTCAGAGATAGACCCGCGATCAACGCAATGTGACGACGGTGCGCTTCATTTACCCTCCTTGGTATGGATACGTATTTATCTAGAGCTGGTCAACCTTAGCTTGTATACGGATTGTTCCAAGGCAGTGCAATTAAAATATTGGGTTGCTGCGAGCATTAGGTACCAACATTACCGACATCTCTCCGAAGTATCTCCAACGTTGTGGTCAGCCAATTCAGTCGAGTCGGGAGAAGCCATACTCACAACGTTGCTCCTCCCGCCGTGAAGAAGCCCATGGGCTGAAGTGTAGGGCGGCTGATCTGTCTCCGAAGCTTCTTTGCCCATCGTGTAACGCGGGATCCATTCCCCTTGTTGATCCAAGCTGTGTTCACTGTGCACATAAGTCGCGCCATTTCGAATCTTCGGGATATTCGTACGCGCTTGTAGAAGCTTAGGAGGGGAGTCGCATTTCGCGGAACATCAGACGATCCTCTTCTTCAAGAGGTAGCACCCTTGCACTCACACCCGAGTTCCTCTTCAGTCATGATGCCCAATAGATCAAGCCCGTGATGGTTGGCAAACGTAATACGACGTCTCCTCGCAAGAAGCGAGCTGGCGGGTTTTCCCAATAGTCTGCTATCGACCGAACAGTCCTTTGAGCAACTCTTGCCCTTCCCGTTTGAGATCCTCCGGTTTGGTTGTGCCTTTAAGCAAGCCATCGACAGTTTCTTCGACTTTCTTTTTAACCTGTTCCTGCATTTTCCCGGTGAGGCCTTTGAGATCAACTCCGTAGGTTGGTGCTTGCGCAGTGCCAGTGATCGCCAACGGGAGACTGAGCCGGCCGTCTTTCAGCGCGATCTTGACGACAGGCGACGCACCGGCGAGCTTCTTACTCACCTCCTGGGAGAGGTTCAGGTTCACAATCAAGTTCAGCCGCTGATCGAACCCGATCGTGCCGCCACCGGTAGCCCGAAAGTCATGGCTGTCCATCAATAAATTCTTCACGTTGATGACCCCTTGCTTGATCGCAAGATCCGTCTCGATCGTCGAAAAAACCGTGGCGTTTGGATCATCGATTGAAATACCGGCGACTTTCAGGGCCGACACCACTTCTTGGAGAATATTCACGCCTTGGATCTTGCCATCTTTGACCGCCATGTGACCGGTACCGTGCAGCGCCTTCGTCAGATCCGGCATGGAGAAACCGCGCCCTTGTACTGAAAGGTCCGCACCGGCCGTTCCACTGACGGAGATCGGCGTGTCGGCGACGGCACTGAGCGCCGGACCGAGCTGCACTCCTTGAACCGCAACGCCACCGCTGAATGGGGGCGCATCGGATCCAGCAACCAATTTGCCCTGCCCCTTTACCTGACCATCGAACAGTTGGAACGATAAGGAATTGAGCTTGGCCTCCTGTCCCTTCACTTCCGCTGCAATCTGGAGATTGTTGATGTCGATCGGTTTCTTGAGTGGAAGCACAATCGGCAGGTTCGCAGTATTGATCACCGGCGAGCTGATATTGACCGTGGCATTATGGTCAGCGGCTTTCCCCGTGATGGTAAAGTCGGTCTTTCCTAGGCCCAGGTGGAAGTTGATGGCCTCAATGTCCATTTCTTCCTTCAGTGGGCCGAAGGTGCCGTCGAGCTTCACCGGCATGTTGAACGGCTGAACGAGCGAGGCGAAATGCAGGTTCGGAGTCTGCCCAAGCCGAACCTCACGAAGGAGCACCTCCAGATCTTGTAGTACATACTCCGTCGGTTTGTCGGTCGTCAGATCCCGGTAGGTCAATTTCCCACCATCGATCAACACTCGATCCACCGCTAAGAGCGCCAATACTTTAACGGACCCTCTGGCGAGGGAATTGGAGCGCGTGAGGGGGTCTCAGGCACCGCCACGCCTTTTCGGCCGATCGTCGATACGTTCAAGACACCCTTCTGGTTCTTGATCACCGTAATGACAGGGTTACGAAGTGTGATTTCTTCCACCTCGACTTGACCGCTTAGCAACGGCATCGGTTTCACTCCGACATCCAACGACGAAAGCGATGCGAAGGGGCCTGAGCCGAACGACGGATCGTCCAGCACGGCAAAACCTGCCACGCTCGCGCCGATCCTAGGCCAAATCGTTAAGCGGATATCTTGCAGCTGAACCTTACGATTGAGGGCGTCCTCGATGAGTGGTTTATATTGGTCTTGATACTTGTTCAGGTCGACCAGGAAGGGAAGCGAAAGGACGAGTCCAACGAGCACCACCACGACGACAACCAGCCCTAGCAGGATTTTCATCTCGATCGCCTCCAGGTGAAGTTTAAGTATAGAAACTGATTTGGTGTGAGTCAAACGAGCAGCGGTTCAGACAGAGTCGTGATCGCTCCCAGAAGAAGGATCACTTCTCGAACCTCTCACCTGGTTTATAGATTGGTCGCGACGTCAGAAGCAGGTCGCGCGACTAAATAGAACCAGCCGCCAGTCATCGATGAGCGAGTTCGGTGCTCACCCTTGTGGATAGAACGGTGGTCGGCAGATTCGTCACCTAGCGACCGTCCCGGGGAATGGCAGGATCACACGTGAACAATGGAAATACCGTCGGAAGCAATTGTTTCGCGCGCGAGCTTCTCCGCGAGAACATGTTGGGCGAGATGTCGACGGCGGCGGTTTGGCCTCGCGTGGCACTTTCATCACTTTGCCATGCCCGCCAGGGCTGGGCTCATCTCTTCCAGCCGGGGCGAAGGTCTCTTAGCATGCCCCGATACTTTCTCTCATCGACACCCGACCGAAGCTGATCGCTGGGAAATGCCTGAAGGGCTTGCATCAATGCAAGCCCTTCAATGAGCTATTTCGTCATCTCTTGGTCAGTTCCTCTCAGCGTTTCTTGCGGTTGGCCAGGTTGCCGGATCGTACCTGGCAGGCCAGCACATCGCAGATCACCCGCGTGGCCATGAGGCTCGTAATCTCCGCCGCGTCGTAGGGCGGCGAGCATTCGACGATTTCCATACCAGCCAGCGGCTTCGTATCCGCGATGATCTGGAGGAACTTCAACACTTCACGCGGGAGAAACCCTCCCGGCTCCGGCCAACCGGTGCCTGGCACGAAGGCCGCGTCCAAGCAATCGACATCGAAGCTTAACCACACCGCATCCACACCATCAAATGCCACTTCGAGCGCCTGTTTCGCCGCATTCTCGATGCCCATTTCGACGCAGTCGGTCACGGTCATGATCGTCGTTTGGCGTTCACGGCCGGACTTCACGCCGGGTCTTGGCGCTTGCCAGCCGCCGATGCCGATCTGAACAAGATTCTTGGCCGGCACGTTGGGAATGTTTGTCGCATGAAACCAGGGCGTAGTATGCATGCGTTCATCGAGATCGGTCTCCTGCGTATCGACATGCCGATCAAAGTGGATGATGCCGAGCTTCTTACCGTTCATATTCTGAGCCACGCCTCGCACGGTGGCAAACCCTAACGAATGGTCTCCGCCGAGCACCACGGGAAATGCGCCGCTGGCATAGACATGCCCCACTCCCTTGCTGACTTGATCGAAGGTCTTCTCGATGTTACCGGGAATCGTAAACACATCGCCCACATCGCAGATGGACACAGATTCCCGCAGATCCACTCCGAGTTCAAAGCTGTAAGTGCCGTACAACGCTGAGATCTTCCGAATTCCCTGGGGTCCGAACCTGGTCCCAGCCCGATACGTCGTCCCGCCATCGAACGGCGCGCCAAGAATAGCGACATCGTATTGGCCACACTTGCGGACATCTTCGACATAGGGAGCCTTGATAAAGGTGTTGATGCCCGCGAAATGCGGAAGTTCTCCGCGGCTAAAGGTTGGAATACGGCGATCCTTGATGGAATCGGCCCCAGGCAGGCCCAATTCCAGGCCGCGGGCGATTTCTTCTTCATATTTCGTGGTCGGCAGCAGCGCTTCCGCTTCAACCGCGAACTTCGCTTCCGGCCCGTATTTGTCATGCAGTGGAACCTTGCCTTGGTATGTTCTCTTTTTTGCCATGATTGCTCCTTTCTACCGGATGAATGAATTCTGACTCATATGTGAACCGCTCCTTGCGACACGAGACTTGGCGAACGACCTGTCTTTCATTCCTGAGTTGGTGCGGACTCCCGTGGACTCAGTGAGGCATCGCTCCTCGTCGATCTCACGACCAGGAGATACAGCGTGGTCACACCGAGGATACTTCCGAGAACCAGCGGGACGGCCCAGAGTTGCCACCAGGGGGCATCAGACGACACGGCATAGGGGCGTGGCCACGCGATGTTGACGAATTCAAAGAGCGACCAGAGAAACGCCGCCGTATTGATCAGTAATCCCCATGAACCGAGTTTCAATTGGCCTAACGAAGGGTCCCAACGACCTGTGAGACGAGTGTAGAGTCCAACCCCTGTGGTCATCGCAAACATGGCGTACAAGCCGCCTGTGCCGAACGCCAAGACCGTGGCGACGGCTTCATCATTGAGCCCGAAAAGCAAGCCAAGCGTGGCTAGTAGCACCGTAAACAGCACGGCGTTCCGGGGAGCCCCTGCCGCAGTGACCCGACTGAGGACGGCCGGCATACTGCCTTCGCGAGCCATGGAAAACACGATACGGGATGTGTACCGGACCATGGATGATCCACAAGCCAGGAACGCGATCATGACAATTAGCAGAAAAGGCGTTTCTGCCCAGGTGCCAAAGTTGTCAACGATCACCGGTGTGACGGGATCGGACTCGGCGCTCGTCTGCTGGCGAGCGCTTGAGCTCCGGGGTGTGCTGATGCGAGCGTCCGCGCCTGGCAGAAAGAACCGACACGTCGTGGCGATGACAGGCGACGGCGTAAACGACGCGCCGGCCGTCAAAGCGGCGGACATTGGGATCGCGATGGGAATCACGGGCACCGACGTCACCAAAGAAGCGTCCGACATGGTACTGACGGACGACAACTTCGCGTCATCGTCAGCGCCGTCGAGGAAGGCCGCGGCATCTTC
>JAAUPT010000154.1 GCA_012032965.1 Nitrospira sp. | reverse complement strand
TCGATGATCATTCCTGTCGCTGGTGGCTGTGAAAGTGTAACGTGCGGGCCACCATCGCTATGGTGATGGCTAATGGCAACCATGCCATCGTTCACGGTACAACTTTGCCGCTAATGTCCCGCCAAGGACGAGCAACAGAACTGCCACCCCGGATTCGGCGATAAACTCAAACTCATCAGGAATGCGAATACCCCAGGCCAGCACAATCGACCCGACTAGCAACAGCGTCAATGTATGACCAATCCCCCACCAGAGACCAACCGCACCCGATGCAAGAAATGAGGGCCGTTCGGCAAGCACGGTTGAAACGGCGGCGAGGTGATCAGTGTCCAGGGCATGCCGAAGTCCGAGAAGAAAACCGACTCCAAGGAGAGTCAACAATTCAGTCTCCGGCGCCATGGTCTAGGAAACCCAACCCATTAATGATCCGGTCTCAACTGATCGATCGCAACGGAACCACTGAGGATGGAGGCCCATTGTAGCAGATATGCTGAACAGAATCTCATCCCCCACGGGAATGCATTTCCAAGTGAGGATCTTGCCGAAGCCGATCAATATCGATAAGCCCTCCGGATCGAAGCCCGACTTGCTCGAGAGCCTTGCGTTCCTCAGCCCCACGATCGCGACGAGCGACCCACACCGATCGAATTAGTTCCCGCATCTCGTCTGAGTCTGTCCCCAGACGGAGCGGCTTTCGTAGGTCCACTCCCGACGCTGCATATAGGCACAAATACCACAGGCCATCCGCTGTCACACGACTACGGTCACAATACGCGCAGAAGGGCATCGTCGTTGATGGAATAATCCCAAAGATCGTCCCATCCGGCAAGCGAAATCGTTGTGCTGGAGCGGTTCCTCGTTCCGGAACTGGAATGATCTGTCCATAGCGTTGGCCTAAGAGATCAAGGATCATGTCTTGGGATAGCACCTTCAGCAAACTCCACTCGTTCGCGCCTCCGACGTCCATGTATTCGATAAAGCGAACTTCGGCCTGATACTGTTTTGCGAACTCGACGAGTGGACCCAGTTCATCGTCATTGAACCCACGAATGGCGACCGTGTCGAGTTTCAGATTGCCAAAGCCGGTCCTCCCAACAGATTCGATCCCCGCTAAAACTCGTGAAAATTCATCTCGCCCGGTTAGTTGACGAAACCGCTCAGGTCTAAGCGTATCGAGACTGACCGTCACACGGTCAAGTCCAGCCTCGTAGAGTTCCTGCGCATAATCAGCCAAGAGAACCCCGTTCGTGGTTAATGCCACTTCGGTAATCCGCCGATCCTGCCGAAGCAGCCGTACCAGCCGCGCAAGATCTCGCCGTAACAGCGGCTCACCTCCGGTCAGTCTGACCTTATCCACGCCCAGATCGGCGAAATATCCGGCGAGCGTCGCCATTTCTTCAAAACTCAGGATGTCCTCTCGTGGAAGCCAGACATACTCAGGTTCCGGCATGCAGTAGTTGCAGCGGAGGTTACAGCGATCCGTGACCGACAAACGCAGACTGCCCAGCGGTCGACCAAAGATGTCGACGATGCTTTCGACAGGATTGTTATGAGGAGAGCTTTCCTTCATGTTTATTCCAGAGGATGGTCAAAATGGTGCCGGCAAAGCCGCAGCAAACGAAGAGGTGAGGTGTACGTCGTTTGGTACGTTGAGCCTCTGAGCGTCGTAAAAATGTAGTTGGGCGCCAGGTTCACCATCCTCATTAGGGGTGTTCTTCCACCCATACTTCCCCTTCCGGCGTATGTCCAATTTCCAGATCGGTGTGATCTGCTTGAGCTCATCGATCGCCCATTTGCAGGCGCGAAACGCATCGGCGCGATGCTCGGCCCCGGCGATGATCAGTACGATATTTTCACCAATCGTGATTGCTCCATACCGATGGATAATGAGCAGTTCCAAAATATCGAAGTCTTGTAGTGCTCGCTCTCGAATCTCACGCAGCTTCTTTTGCGCCATCCCTTCATAGTGCTCAAAGGTGATGCTGTCCACATCACGCCCTCGAGATCGATCACGGGCAATACCCAGAAACGTGGCAATTCCACCGATTCGTTTGGATTGGCTACGCACCCGATCGAGCTCCTGATCGATGGAAAAATTTTCTCGCTGGACACGGACAAACTCAGCGTCAACCTGATCAGATGCCCCTCCAGCAAACGGTGGGAGCAATGCGATCTCGTCGCTCTCCTTGATGACCGTGTCTTCGTGCGCAATTTCCTGATTCACCGAGACCAGTACTTTTTTCTTCTGAATCAATTCACTAATAGCTGGATAATTGATCTCAATCGCACCGACTAAATCCTTGACCTGCCGGCCAGTCGCTACATCTAATGACAATGCCCCCTGATTTCCTGCCATCATCTTCGTCACACCAAACAACTTGACCGTCAGCATCGTCTTTAGTCCTTAAACTTTCCTGATATAGGTGCCGGACTTCCCGCCTGACTTGGAAAGAAGGCACACCTCACTGAAGCTCATCTCTCGATCGACCGCCTTGCACATGTCGTAAATCGTCAGCGCCGCCACCGACGCAGCCGTCATCGCTTCCATTTCGACTCCCGTCGGCCCAGTCGTCTTGGCCGTAGCGGTAACGGTGATCGAACAGCGACCTTGAGAGTCCGGCTGAGGTTCCTCCTTGAATGCAATATCGACACTAGTGAGCAGAATCGGATGACACATCGGGATGAGGTCCGGTGTCTTCTTGGCCCCCATCACACCGGCCAATTGGGCTACCGATAACACATCGCCCTTCGCAATCTTGCCACGTTGAATCTTTTCAAGCGTTTCAGGAAACAAAAAGACCTTAGCTTGAGCCGTCGCGAGCCGTTCAGTCGAATCCTTGGCACTGATGTCGACCATCCGAGCCCGTCCCGACTCATTGAAGTGGGTGAATTCAGCCATTTTGTCCGTTGAATCAGTATGTTGCGGAAAACTAATAACGGGATTATAGGTGCCGCTGGAGACGAAGGTCAAGAAAAGGACATAGCAGGCGCTCACGCCGGACACGGATATCACATGGGTGGAAAATTCCACCTGAGTTTCAGTACACTCTGCTTTGACTAAAACCGGCTTGTTAGAACGAACAGCGGTCCCTCAACGTCTTATCTACCTGCTATTAGGGAATGCCATGGGAATCTTGAGCAGACTTTTCAACATGCCATCATTCAATGGCGCCACCAACGCCCTCTTGGTTGAGTTGGCTTTGCCTGAACTCACGGAAGCACAACGCTCTCAGCTAAAGGGCCGGGCCATCGACCTATTTAAAGCCCATCGATCTTCGGATGGGCCGCCGGAAGCCGTCCTGGTGGAATTGAATCAAATGCCTCGCATCTTCCAATTAAACGTGTTGGCTCTCGCGATGAAAGACCTTGGCCACCCGCTTCCGCTAAAGAAAGAAAAGTTTCAGAAGATCACGGACCCCTTCGATCCAAACCATGCAGACGAATACGCCTTGCGAGCAGTCGCACGACGCCTGAAGTGGCACTATGGCGTCGAGGTCTGGATCGCAGAAGAGTCGATCAGTTTCGATTCGTGGTAGCCCAAGGATCGCTTGACAGACCTCTGAGGCACGGTTATTCTTCCTCCGGTTTTTAATTTGGTCAGGAGGCATAAGAGACACGATGCGTAATCCAGCTTTGCGAATGCTGTTCTTCCTGGTGCTACTCGTTCCCGTTGTGCTGCTGCTACCTCACGCTCAAGCGGCCGACTTCAAGATGGGGGTGGTAGACCCCCAGTCCGTGCTGGAAAAATCCAAAGCCGGTAAGCGAGCGCTCGACGGATTAAAGGAATACGTCTCAATCAGGCAGAAGTTGCTCGCCAAAGATGAAGAAGATCTTCGGAATCAAGAAAAACTATTAAAAGAACAAGCGCCCAAGTGGAGCGACGCGGAGAAGAAAGAGAAAGAGACCCAGTTCAGGACGAAGGTTCAGGACTTCCAAAAGCGCGCCCAGGACTTCAACCAAGAACTCCAGAAGAAACAGAAGGATTTGGTCGATGAATACATGAAAAAAATCTCCGTGGCGACACAAGCAGTCGCCGAAAAGGAGGCGTCGCACTCGTCGTCGATAAGGGCAGCGAGCAGACCGTGAAGATCGTCATCTACAATAAAGATACGATCGACTTAACCGACCAAGTTGTGAAGGAGTTTGATCGCACAAACAAGTAAGACACACGACGACATTCTCCCTATTCCAGTGGGTAACCAGCTTCTCGCCACGCACGTATGCCTCCCTCCATTGATCTCACATTCAGATACCCCATCTGCTGTAACGTATCGGCGGCGAGCGCTGAACGAAAGCCACCTCCGCAATACAGCACGATTTCATCCTGCTTGTCAGGGACCACCGTCTCGATATCTCGCTCGATGACTCCTTTCCCAAGGTGTTGCGCACCTCGAGCATGATCCTTGGCGAATTCATGGTCCTCTCGAATATCGAGAAAATGGAACGACTCTCCTCGGTCAAGACGAGCCTTAACCTCCGCCACACTGCACTCGGTGACGCGTTGCTTCGCCTGCTCGACGAGTTGCAAAAATCCTGGATTATGGGTCATCCAGCCTCCTCAGAATAGTGGCACTTGCTCTCCACGCGGACGGCGAAACGTCTGGGGGATCTCCATGGCATGGTCCTCAGAAAATCCAGCCCTCCGCTTGGACAGGTTACATAACTGCTCGATCATCTCCCAATAGCTTCCTTGGCCAACCTGACGTTGAAAAAATCGGCCTTCTGTGAGGGCTCCGCCTCTCACCTCACGCAGTCGGTTTGTAATCTTACCGATCCGTTCCGGAAAGGCCTGCCGCATCCGCTCCAAAAACACAGATTCCACGCTGCCCGACAGTCTCAATAAACTATACGTCGCAGCACAGGCCCCAGCGTGATGCGCTCGTTCCAACAATTCAGGAATGGCATCGTCATTCAGACCAGGAATGATTGGCGCGATTGAAATACCGGTTGGAATTCCAGCATCGGAGAGCGTCTTCATGGCAGCGAACCGTTTACTAATCGACGGAGCCTGAGGCTCTACTTTTCTGGCCATCTCGTCTGACGTAAAGGGAATGCTGAAGTAGACCAGGACCCAAGCCCCACGGTGCAACTGCCTGAGCACATCAAGATCGCGGAGAACCAACGCGCCTTTTGTAATAATTCCCACAGGATTGTAATATTCCGCACAGACTTGCAAGCAGGCACGGGTCAACCCATACTCCGCCTCAATCGGCTGATAACAGTCGGTGTTCCCTGAAAAGACGATCAGCTCTCCAGACCACGAAGGCTTCTCAAATTGCTGCCGAAGTAATCGTGGAGCATCTTCCTTCACCACGATCTTGCTTTCGAAATCAGTACCGGCTCCAATCCCCAATACGTCATGCGTCGGGCGCGCGATAAACAGTACGCTACAGGCATGAAAGTCAGCCTCGATAGGGATTGACACT
>JAAUPT010000153.1 GCA_012032965.1 Nitrospira sp. | reverse complement strand
TGCCCGCTGACGTCGATCGCTGATTACTTGGTTATCGGATCGGCTGAGGTCTGACAGGCAGACGCGCGCAGTTGCCGACTCCATTGTCGACGAACTCTCTCGTGTAGGCCAACGGCCGTTGAGCATCGAAGGGACCACATCAGGCCAGTGGGTCCTGATTGACTTTGGCGATGTCGTTGCTCATGTCATGAGGCAGGACTCCCGATCGCACTATGCGCTCGAGCGTCTGTGGAGCGACGCACAGCGAGTTCCTATTCCTGACGAATCGTCGACTACAATCGCCTCACCAAAACGACGCGTCGTCCGGAAGGCGAGTCCGCAAAAGACGGTGTAGGCTATGTTCAAGCTGTTGATCAGCATTTTCCTCATCAGCGCCGGGTTGTTCCTCTACAGTTACTTCCGTGAGCTCAACCCCGGGTTCGTTGTGATCCATACGAGCCCCGGGGCCGAGTTCGAACTCAGTCCAGTCACGCTCATGCTGATTTCCATGGCATTTGGAGCGGTCCTCGCCACGTTCGCCGTCGGCCTGCAACAAACAGCGCACCTCATTTTAAACTGGCGCAGCAACCGTCTGGTTCGCCGCAAAGAGAAGGTCGATTTGCTCCATCGAGACGGAACCCATGCGTTCATGTCGAAGCGGACCCTGGAAGCGATCACGCTCTTTGAAAAAGCTCTGGCCATCGACCCGAATCGAGTCGATTCACTCCTGTGGTTGGGAAACATCTACCGCTCCGAGCGCAATTTCCCCGAAGCCGTTCGACTCCATCAACACGCGCATCGAGTCGAAGATCGCAATATCGAGGTGTTGCTTGAACTCGCCAAGGATTTGGAGGATGCCAAACGGTATGAAGACGCGCTCCAGACCCTGCAAAAGATTCTCAAGATCGAGCCCGACAACCTGACGGCGCTGATCCGAAGGCGAGATCTGAACATCCGTATGGAGCGGTGGAGCGAAGCACTCGAAATCCAACATCATTTGCTCAAAGCCAATCTTCCCGCCGCCGAAAAACCACCGGAAGCCGCGCTGTTGGTCGGATGCATGTATGAGGTTGGACGGCAACTGCTTGAACGGGGGCACCCCGACAAAGCCAGACGATACTTCAGAGGCGCCATCAAGAAGGATCGTAGTTTTCTTCCCGCCTATATCGGACTGGGCGAAATACTGATCCATGAAGGAAAGACGAAAGACGCCGTCGAAATCCTCAAGAAAGTCTACGCACGGACGCGAAGCGTCATCATTCTACATCGGCTGGAAGAGCTGTTCTTAGAACAAGGCGAACCCAGCGAAATCATCCGTGTCTATCAGGAGGCGCTGCAACAGAACCCACAGAATCCCGTCCTGCAATTCTATTTGGGCAAACTCTATTATCGGCTGGAGATGGTGGATGAGGCTTTCGACCTCCTTTCAACGATTGAAGGGCCGCAGGATCACCTCTTGGACTACCACAAGATCATGGCGAACCTCTATTTGCGCAAGCAACATTTTGAGGAAGCCATTGTCGAATTGAAGAAAGCCCTCAGCTTCAAGAAACGAGTCGTGGTCCCCTATATCTGCACCCAGTGCCAGCAGGAATCCGTCGAATGGACGGGCCGATGCCGCCGCTGTGCCAAATGGAACACACTCACAGCCCTCCCCTGGCTCGAGGCGGGCCAAGTCGGAGTCCATTTAGACAGCGAGTCCTCGGCCGCTCCCCCCATTCCCTATCAAGGCATTGCTTCTCCGTTTGAAACCGTGTAGGTTTTCCGCCAGCGTCCGCTGATGGTTTAGCCTGACGAGTGTGGACTTTCTTCCCCTCGATTCCAGAGATCGGAAAACCAGCGGATTATCACCACATCGCAACTATTTGAGGACTCCATGAGCTACATGACGTTGGCAGACAAGGCGCTTCACGACGAACCCCTTACGAGAGCAGAATGCCATTCCGTCCTGGATACACCGAATGACGACCTACTCGCATTGCTCCACGCAGCGTTCCAAGTGCGCTCCACATATTTCGGGCGTACGGTCCGTTTGCAGATGCTGCAGAACGCGAAGAGCGGGGCCTGCCAGGAAGACTGTCACTACTGTTCACAGTCATCAATTTCGACGGCACCGATCCAACGGTACAATCTACTTCCACAGAGACAGATGATCGACGGCGCCCGGCAAGCCGCCGCCTCTAAAGCCCAGCGCTATTGCATCGTCATCAGTGGGCGCAGTCCGTTGGATCGAGAAATCGACGAGATTGCCGGAGCGGTCCGCTCGATTAAACAGGAAGTTCCGATTCAAATCTGTTGCTCACTCGGCCTGATGAGTGAATCCCAAGCCAAGCGCTTGAAAGCGGCCGGCGTCGATCGCGTGAATCACAATCTCAACACCAGCGAAGCCTTTCACGCGTCGATCTGCACCACCCATACCTTCCAAGACCGATTGGCGACGATCAAAAATGCACGCGCGGCGGGATTGGAAATTTGTTCGGGCGGCATCGTCGGTATGGGCGAGAGCGACGAGGATCTGATCGAACTCGCGACAGCCTTGTGCGAGGTCAAGCCGGATTCCATTCCCCTGAACACCCTGCATCCTGTCGCCGGCACACCGTTGGAAAATTGCGACCAACTGACGCCGCAACGCTGCTTAAAAGTACTCTGTCTCTTCCGATTTCTTCATCCTCGAACAGAAATCCGTATCGCAGGTGGGAGAGAACACAACCTGCGTAGCCTCCAACCATTGGCACTCTACCCGGCCGACTCTGTCTTCGTGAACGGCTACCTGACGACCCCAGGCTCACCGGCTCCCGAAGTCTGGGGCATGATTGAGGACCTCGGTTTCACCATCGAAGTGGATTACCAGCAGCCCGTGACGCATTGATTGACTTCATTGCTGCGTACAAGTCCCCTGTTGCCATCTGATATCCGTCGACGCGAAGCTCTTCTATCATCGATCGGCAATGACCCGACAGAGACGCGTCATCTGTAAAACCTGGTAAACGAAACCAGAGAAGGCAACCGTCACGCTAGATCGCCAGGAGCCGACACTGGTGGTGCGACTCCCTTAATG
Organism: Nitrospira sp.; assembly: GCA_012032965.1. GTDB lineage: Bacteria > Nitrospirota > Nitrospiria > Nitrospirales > Nitrospiraceae > Nitrospira_D. Next base: position 2,427 of record JAAUPT010000153.1, on the reverse strand, counting down.
CAGCATGCCCAGTTCGCCTAAGTCAAAGCGATAGGAGTTCTAGTGAACACGCGTGTCGGCCAATTGGATCAACGAGCCGTAGCGTTCTGTTGAAGCTTCTTGAGCATCTCCTCGAAGAGAGGACGGTCCCGCAGGCTCATGAAATCATTCCTAAAGCGGATAGCCTCGATATCTGCCTCGGCGTTTTCGTTTGCATCCGATCCCCCGTAAATACCATTCAGGACCAGTGCAAACCGGTTCCCGTCCACTAATTTGATGTTGTCCATGTAAGGCAGATCAAAATACGAAACGTTGACCGGGAATCCTCTCCCCGGTTCGCTACCGACGTACGTGTTCCCATTGAAGAAGTCGGCATAGACCGTCACCTCAACAGCGACACTCGCCTCGCTCACTTCTACAACGCGCAGCTGGATGGATTGTCTCTTCTGATACCCCTTGGTGATGAGCGACTCCTGGTGGGTCTGATCTTGGGCCATCGGAGTACCCGTCCCCGACTTCCTCTCGCCCTGTGCTTCCTGAACTGACAGACACTCTCCGTCCTCAAAATTCTTGAAGCGAGTCATCCCGTCACGTTTGCGAAGAGTTTCCATGCCCATTCTCTCATACAGATGCACGCAACCCATTTCGCCTTTTCTCATCGCAAAGACCACGCTGTCGCCGATCGTATTCAGCGTCGTGGCCTGTCTCGAAGCAGTCTCTTTGGCAACCCCCGTAATCTTCTTCACCAACCCCATCCACGCGGAGCGTGAAGATGCATCCTTCGCCGTGTCCCGATGTTTCACCAGCTTCTCATAGACCTCCTCAAACAACGGCTTAGCGTTGAAGAACTCTTGAAAGTTCACCGCCAGAAGCTCAAGAAACACAATGCGCTTTCGAAAAGATTCAAGGTCCTCCCTTTTTACATCGTCCCCGAGAGTTTTGAGATAGCCATCCAACAGGGCCCTAAACATGTTCTCTCTGATGCTCGTATCGGACTTTTCTCGTTCGGTCATCATCTGAACATACACTTGAGACTTGCGATTCTCCTCCGTGTAGTGATTGATAAACCACGGAATCGCGATCGCTCCCGCGGCGGCACAGACTCCGGCCAGGATCTTGGCGAAGGATTCCCACTTATCCCACAGATCCTTCGTACTTCCTGCTTCATCGCCCATCCGCAGTGCTCCTTGGTGTCATTCCGATCTACTTAGAGGCGGATGTCCTGCCTCGTTCCTCCAGAGGAGACCGTAACAGGAATTCGTTGACCTCGGATGACGAGAATATATTTTCCCGGCGGCAAGTCGAGTCTGTAGTCCCCCCTGCCATCCGTCCTCGCCTCAACATTCCCACCCTCTACGGTGATGGTCAGATTGGCAGCTGGCCTCCCACTACGGTAGACCTTTCCAGACAGCTCCGCCGCAAGAAGTGGGTCAGCAATGATCGACAAGACCAGCGCAAGCGATGCGATCCCTATCCTGCGTATGAGGCACATTCGTTGTCCCTCCGTTTCGTGGTCTCAAAAACGTTTCCGTCTCATCACGCCAGAAATCCGAGGTTAGACCTTGTTCGATGCCCCACAGAGTTCTCGCACTGTCACGGTGCGGCTGATCGTCGCATACTACAGCCCCCCTGCTCAACCGTTCTCGGACAGGCAAGAGCCCATGGGCAAGGAGGCAGGCCTCATTGAGTCGAGTGCGGTCGATGAGGGGCCTGGCCCCAAACAAGTGGCTGAGCTTCAGTCAGTGTGTAAAGCGTTGCGTGCATAGAATTCTTTATGACGGGATCAGGAATCTGCTTGCCCGTTTTCGTTTTGTACGCCAGTACGATAAGGCACCAAGGGACATGCGATGCATCGTGGTCACGTGATGGGCTCAGCTGGTTCCTCGATATGCACAGTGCAAGATAAGACGCCAATTCCAACTTGCGGCCGAAGCGCCACATCGAGAATCGCCCTAAGGTGCGACGCGCTGAATCAAAGAGTGGTCAGTGAAGATGGCTTGTGCTTACGTATTGAGTAGCAAGATCGAACCTGCGCTCCTGCGCGATGCACGATTCAAGAACCGATCCCAACTTCGAGGTGAGACGGAGGGAACGCGGTATGCTGCGCGAGAAACTCCATAGGAGTTAATTAGGGAACTAGATTTCCGTCATAAGGTTGGGGGTTGGACCCCTAATATCCCCTCACATGACCGTGTTGCGGCGCAATCACTGCTCGCAGCGCTGATACAAAATGCCGATACAGGGACACAACGAGGTGGCCCAGGTTTGACGGACACCCCACAAGTGCTAGTCGCGTCAGCTGGGATGGGTTGTTACGCAACCACCGCCGCATAGATCCGGTCCTCCCCAGCAAGGTTCCGACCGGCAAAGAGAAACTTGAAGGCCAACCACCCACCAAAAACCGACAACCGTCGGGCTCGACACATTCCCGGGAGTTCCCGCGTCCCC
>JAAUPT010000005.1 GCA_012032965.1 Nitrospira sp. | reverse complement strand
AACACCAGATGTCCCATCTTATTGGACATCGCCATGAGGATATTGCCGCGAATGCGCGCCTGAAGGTTCTCCTCCGTCAGATCCGTTGAGCGCTCACCGAATGCTGGAGCCAGCGACTGTCGATAGGATTCGAATGTTGAGGCAATCGGGATGACGTTCAACTCGATGCCGAGGTTCTGCACAAGCTCCCTCGCATCTGCTTCGCTTTGATGGGACGTATAGGGAGACGGCATGAAAATCCCGAGTACGTTCTGTGCCCCAAGTGCATCCGCGGCAATCACTACCGTCAGTGCAGAATCGACTCCTCCGCTCACTCCAATCACCACTCGCGTAAACCCATTCTTCCGGACATAATCTTTCACCGCAAGAACCAAGGCCTGATAGATATCCTCGACTTCCTTCAGAGGCTTAGCCACTCTCGAGATAAGGTAAGTCGGCTCTCCCTTCTTTGTCGGAAGCTTCACCAGAAGACGCTCGACGGTCGAAATGGTTTTTCTCGACAATCCCGATATCCGCCTACTAACACCACCTCTGCGTCGGACGACATCAAGACTCACATCCGCCATCAGCAACTCCTCCGTGAAGGCACGACCACGCGCAATCACTTGGCCTGATTGATCGAGGAGGAAGCTATTCCCATCGAAGACTAGCTCATCGTGGCCTCCGATCATATTCACAACAGAGGCAATAACACCATTCTTACGTGCCCAGGTCCTCAGAAATCGTTCTCGCGAGCGACTTTTGCCGAACTGGAATGGAGAAGCATTGAGGTTGATCATCACTTCAGCCCCAGCCGCCACTTGCGCTTGGGTAGACTCTTCTGAACGCCACAGGTCTTCGCCGATGGATACACCGATCGTCATGCCATTGATCACGAGTAGTGGAGGCTGTTGGCCGGATCGAAAATATCGGCATTCATCCCCGTCCCTCGGCACATACCCTTTGTGACAGTTTCCGACTATTTTGCAATTGGCGATCAGCGCCGCGGCATTATAGAGCGGCACCCGCCCGTTTGCGTCACTCGACAGCTGCGAGACTTTTGCCTGGGCTTCACCACTTCGTGCCACATATCCTACGACAGCAACCAAACCGCGACAGGCTCGGACAACCTCCTTCAACGCGCGTAAATTATCGTTCACAAACTGCCGCTTGAAGAGAAGGTCTTCAGGAAGGTAGCCGGTAATGGCAAGTTCAGGAAAGGCAATCAAGTCTGCTTGGGCTTTTCGCGCCTCGCCGATCCATTCCACGATACGACGGACATTCCCGTTCAGATCCCCGACAGTCGGTTCATCTGTGCCATGGCGATTCGTAACACTCTCATCGTGCGCTAGCCTAACTGGATTACCACACAGGAAGCCGCCCATGACGAAGGAGAAAAACCCACTTTCCTCGACTTGATTCCTCACCGAGGAACTTTAGAGAGTGATCCATGCATGAGTCATGTTGTTTGAGATGCGGCATACCACCGATTGAATACCTGCTCTTCTAATGGGGCCATGCGGACCTCCCCAATGCGTGAGGGCCATACTCCGATTACCCTCCCTTCTGAAACCTTTTTGTCATGAAGCATCGCCTTCCATATCTTTGAAGATGCCCAACGAGGCATTTGGTCTTTTAGTCCCGCAGCTTTCACGATGCGTCGAATTCTTTCAACGACTTCGTTGCTACACCACCCCTGAAAACAGGCAAGATCAGCCTCCTGGACCAACCCAATTCCGACCGCTTCTCCATGGACCAGTGACTGATAGCCGCCCAATGCTTCGAGCGCATGCCCAATGGTATGGCCATAGTTGAGAATTCGTCTCCGATCTGACTCGCGTTCATCCATTGAAACAACCTCGGCTTTGATCTCGCACGATCGTTTCACCACCGTCGAGACAACTTTGGGCACTTGGTTCAGAAGATCAGGCATGTACCGCTGCAGATAGGAAAAGAATGACTCGTCTGCGATGATGCCGTACTTGATCACTTCAGCCAGGCCAGCGACCCATTCACGCGTGGGCAGGGTTCGGAGGACCAGTGGATCTATCAATACGGCACGTGGTTGAAAAAATGATCCAATCAGGTTCTTGCCAAGCCGATGGTCGACTCCTGTCTTTCCTCCGACGCTGGAATCGACTTGAGCGACAAGCGTTGTCGGCACTTGGATATAGGACATACCGCGCTGGTAGATCGACGCTGCAAACCCTGCGACATCGCCGACGACTCCTCCTCCCAACGCGAGCAGCACAGAGGAGCGTTCAAATCGATGGCGTGCCAGGACATCGAGCACGGACTCCACCGTCTTCAATGTTTTGGAACGTTCACCCGGAGCCAGAATGATCGGAACCGGCTCAATCCCATACCTCTTGATGGTGTCTGACACAGTTCTTAGGTAATGCCTCGCCACTCGCCGATCGGTCACGACTGCGACCTTTCCTTTGACGGCGCGATGCTTCAGCTCGCTCCCGAGCTTCTCCAACAATCCCGCACGAATAGTAATTTCGTAACTTCGTTCGGCTAGCGATACCGGAACCGTGAAGATTGGAGTCATCTCATAACCATGCAGAGAACGGAGGGAGAGGAGTGCATATCACTTCTGTGCTGCCACCATACAAGTGATGCTTAATGCGCTGCATGGTAACACAGCCCAGACAAAACTAAAATGACGGCCACTTCCTTGGGGACTATACGCCAATCCTTGAAGGTCGTTGCAGTGGTCGCTACCAAGTAGAAAGCGTGGTGACGCTGATGAACGTCACCACGCTTTTCGGTCACACCCCACTGAGTGGGCGCTAAGTCTTCACGATGCTGGGCGTGAGGAAGATCAACAACTCTTGTTTGCCGACCGATTCAGACTTGTTCTTGAATAGCCAACCGAGGACAGGCATGCGAGACAGATACGGGACACCTTGCACATTGTTGGCTTGCGTATCGACGAAGACTCCACCGATTACCATGGTTTCTCCATCTCTCACCATCACTTGGGTCGTCGCTTCTCGTCGATCGATGCTAGGCCCAGCCGGATTACTCCGTGCGCCGACGGCATTACGAGTTGCCCGTACCTTCATCATGATTCTTTTATACTCTTCTCTAGGATCACGCGAGGTAATCTGTGGCGTAACATTCAACTCCAAGTTCGCATCGACGAATGTTGTTTGTGTACCTTGCAAGGATGTTGTTTGAAATGGAATTGATTCGCCCTGAGAAATCTTCGCTTCCCGTTTGTCCAGCGTGGTGATCTTGGGAGCGGCGATCACCTTGGTCAAGCCTAGCAATTCGCCGGCTGATAGCCGCATGTCTAAAGCAAATCCATCCGCTAGTTTTCCAAAGGTCCAGCCGATGCCTGGCACAGCTGGCAATCCTCCCACCTGAGCAGGCAAATTCACCAAGAAGTCTCTGGTAATCGTCGTGGCCCCAGTTCCACCAGCTTGCGCAAACCCTCCGGAAGGGTTTCCAATCAAATGGAAATCGCTTGGATTAAACTGTGAGGTTTTAAACCCCCACTGAATCCCCATCCCGCGGGCATAAACCGTATCAGCCTGCACGATGCGCGCCTCAATCTGAACCTGAGGAACTTCCAGGTCGAGCCCTTCGACAAGCTGCTTCATCACAGCCAACTGCGATTCCGTGTCCTGCACAACCAACGCGTTACTTCCGTTATTAAATTGCATCCGGCCGCGTGGGCTCAGATTCTGTCGGAGCGATTGCATCAGCTCTTGTGCCGGGATATGCCTGATATAGAAAACACGGTCCACTACTGGTTCCGCCTTCGTCTTGGAATCTCTGGCCCGTGCCTCTTCATCCTGTTGCTTGGAAAGATTTGCCAACGAATCGACCCAGACAATGCTCCCCTGTCGAAACATACCGAGACCATTCATCTTCAAGAGCATATCCAGCGCCTGATCCCATGGCACATTTACCATCTTCATCGTCACCTTCGACTTCACACCTTCTCCGACAACAATGTTGAAACCACTGACCTCGGCGATCAATCGCAGAATGTTGGTGATGTCCGCTTGCTGGAAGTCGAGCGAGATCCGTCGGCCGACAAACCGCGTTTTCCCTATGACAAGGTCATCGGATCGCTCCTCTTTTTCGGCTGAAGTACTTTCTTCCGTCATCTGAGCTCGCTGTATCTTGAATTGAGACTGCGCCGGCCTGACTATTCGTGCCGCCTTTCTGACCACGTGATCTTTCGCTTCAAACGTCGGTTTTCGCGAGCGAGGGAGGATGGCCACGCTCTGATCCTTATTCACTTGGGTCGCCATCGCAGAGAGGACTCTTGGTTCACTCGGTTTCAGTGTGATCAATACCTTATTGGCTTCTCGGGCTAGCGAATAGAGAGGCCGTTCTCGAACATCGAATACCAGCCGGATCTTATCAGCATGTTGCCCCACTCTAATCTTTTTAAGTAAATAGTGGTCGGCCCGGATTATAGAACGTCTGATGGTGGAGGACACGGCTGGGATATCGACGACCAAGCGGGATTCGTCCAAGAAGTTAGTCTCAGGAAATAGTTGGCCATCGCCGGCGATCACAACGGTCACCAGATCTGCTTCGGGGCGAACCTCAATATCGGTCACAGCTTGAGCAAGTAATCGCATTTGAGACGTTCCGGCTCGTGTCACGTCGATGTGCTTCACCACATCGGTCTCATCTGCAAGGGCTCTCGTCTCCGCACATACGATGAGCGTAAGGAAGACGAGCCCCCAGGCTCTGATGATGCATCTAACCGTCATGAACCTATCTGCGCGAGAGATTATTGGTTTCATTCTGAGCCCTCTTTGGGATGAAGGAGCTTGACATACTCCCGCTCCTGCTTCTGGCCATAGACATCCGTGAACCGCTCCTGAACGATAATGCCACGTTCGGTAATTGCGCTGACCACTCCGCTATTCTGCCCGATCCTTGTCCCTCGACGCACGGTATACCCATGACCTTCCGGAGTTTGAACCATTGCGGTGTAACCGTATGCTCCCCACACAATGGCAATAAGGTTGAGCTCGGTCAGGGTCACACGTTGCAATGGTGGAAGGGTGGTATCGACCTTTCCTGGCTGAAGTTCCTGGACAATGGGAGCAAATGGATCTCGACGACCAGAAGGATCGTACCCAACTCCAGCCACACCGTCTGTCAATGGCAGCTGAGGAGCCATCTGTTCGCCTGCACTTAGTGATGGCATTTCCATGGCAGGCGGCGCCGTTCGAGGAATGTCTGGAACAGGGTGGATTTTTATTGCCTCTTGTCGCATAGGCGCTATTTGTCCAGGTAGAGGGGAAGGCTGAGCTTGAACGTGCAAGGTCCAGAACGGGACGATCCACACCCACGCCATGCCAAGACCAACCATCAGTAAAGAGTTCCAAGCCTTTTTCTCACTCATAATCAATCGCTGCATCGTGGGCGATTCCTTACTTGCCAGCTTGAGCAACGTGGGGTACGTTCCCTGCTGTCGGCACTCCCGAAACCGGCTTCTCTTGTGGCGCGGCATAGGCCACCAGATCAAACGTCGTTTGCGATACGATTCGCCCTTGTTCTACCTTTGGAGATCCAATCTTGAGTCCCGACACCGTAATAATCCGTGGGAGCCGATTGATTCGATCAAAGAACAACGCGGAGGTGTGATACACGCCTGCCACTTCAACACTGACCGGCATTTTGACAAAGAGCTTCGACGCATCTTCTGTCGGAGCTCCCGGCTTCCATAGCCTGATATCAAGTCCCAGCCGTACACCCAAGTCGGATACCTGTTTCAGCAGCATGATGGCTTCTTCTTCCGGCGGAAGTCGCTCCTTCTTCTTGGCTAACTCAATTTCCAGCTGTTTATTCGCCGCCACTAATTCATCAAGATGCTTCACTTTGATCGTGAGCGTTTGAATCTCGCTCTCCAGCTTACTATTCTCAGCCTCCAGCACAACGATAATCTCAGACTTAGGTTCTGCGATATAAAAGTAAAATGCTGCGATGATGCCGCCGACGAGAAGGAATAAGAGCGCGGCCTTTTGCGCAGCTGGCACGTTGCGAAGCGCATCCAGGTTGACTTGTGGCAACGCCATCATGACCCCTTCAGCCGAAAGGCTAAGCGAAACTGATACAGATTGATCTTGTTTTCGACCGTTGCTTTACTCTCCTGCAGATTGATGCCGGTAAAGTAATCCGTACGGCGTAAGTTATTGACGAATTCGACCACGTCGTCATTCGTTAACGCCTTCCCCTCCAATTCAACCATTTCGGAGGCTACACCCAGCCGCGTGAGCCATACTTTAAGGGGCTCCAAACTCTGACTCACATGGTCGAGGACTTTCACGGGTCCCATTCTTGACTGCTCAAGTTGGTCAATAATGCGATTTTTGTCCTCCAGAAGCTTTTTCCTTTGCTCAAAGTCCTGGACCTGCTTGACCTGCTCCTTCAGCTGTGCAACTTGCTTTTCCTTATCCTGCTTTTCCTCTTGCCGAGCCTCAAGTTCGTCGTCCAAGGAGGATGAATACCACCAACAGCCGGCCAGCGTGATCAGGATGACTCCCACGCCAAGCAACGCCTGCGCGCGAACATCATATTGAGGCTTCGCTGGTCGTCCTTTTGGCCCACCGGGGAGTAGATTAATTCGAATCATCTGTCACCCACCGCTCTCAATGCCAACCCGATGCCAACAGCTGCAGACGGAGCCATATCGGCCAGGAGATCGGGATCGACATCGCACCCTGCGATGTCGATTTCTGCAAACGGATCTGCCATTTCCACAGAAAGTTGCATCCGATCACCAAGCTGCTGAATCAACCCCTTCGCCTTGGCCACACCGCCACAGAGCAGCACACGACTCAGCTCGGAATTGGTGGTTGAATTCTTGAAGTAATCCACAGTTCTTGCTATCTCCGCCGCGACTTCTGCATTCACACTGTCGATGACGTTACCGACCGAGACTCCACTGGAATCGCCAGCTTGGTCATTTTTCTTGCTCTCTTCAGCTTCTTCGAACGACAACCCCATTTCGCGTTGAATCGCCTCGGTATAGCGGTTCCCACCCAAAGGAATATCTCGAGTAAATAGAGATGCCCCTGCTCGAATGATGTTGACATTCATCACACTGGCCCCAAGATTGACCAGGGCGGTTGTTTCTTCCTGTGCCATCGGATAATTGATCGCATGCATATTTTCGATCGCAAAGGCATCGACATCCATGACCATTGGAATCAGCCCCGCTGCCTTCACCAGTTCCGTCAGCTCGTTGATTTTATCTTTCTTGGCAGCAACCAGGATCACCGCCATGTCGCCCTGTCCATCGCTCGACAGGTCGGGTGGCAATACGTGGAAGTCGATGTTGACTTCGTTGATGTCGAAGGGAATATACTGCTCGGCAGCTAGCTTTACCTGGCCTTCCAATTCTTCATCCGGCATGGGCGGCAGATTAATCTTCTTGACGATGACGGCATGCCCAGAAATCGAGACAGCCACGTGCTTATTCTTGATGCTTGCTTCATCGAATAGGTCTCGGATCGCCGCAACGACACGGCCTTCATCCATGACAGTCCCGTCAACTATCACCTCAGGCTCGAGTGGTTTGACCCCAAACTTTTGCAGGAAATACCGGCCCTTACTTTCCTTCAGCTGAGCAACCTTGATCGCGCTTGACCCAATATCCAACCCAACAAGCTGGCGACGAGGAGTCAACATGGAGATAATGTCGGTCTCTACGAGCTTCTTCAGTGAACTCATCATAATTCGTTACCTGCTACTCTACGCGACCGCCTTGCGAGCGCGAATAACGTTCTCAATTTCATCCACATTTTTTCGGGTATAAAGACGCCAGTTTCTCCAATCCCGAACTGGTTGTGTAATAACCCCATCCCGCTCCCAGCGAAAGAGTGTGGCCTTGGAAATATCGAACAAGTCGCATATTTCATAGGCCTTAAACCCTTTTTGTACCAATAATTTTTTAGGCTTCTTCACTTGCGTATTAATATTGCAGGATAAGACTGTTGGTATTCACAAAATTAAGTATAGTCAATATGCTCTAGCTGTCAAGGAAAGGGCTTTAACCTGCGGTTGTGGGAGGAATGAGATTGCTGCTATTGCTGCAATAGCCTAGGTTTTATCGACATCTCGATGTTTAAGCCCCGCTTCGTACCCTAACGTCGTGAGGATTTCGCAGAGATGGCTGGCGATTGCGACAGACCGATGGCGTCCACCGGTGCATCCAATGGCGATAGTCAGATAACTACGCCGTTCTCGCTGAAACAATGGCAGGAGGAACTTCAATAGCTTTTCGACGTGGTCAATAAACGCATGAGCATCTGGGTCCGCTAAGACAAAATGACGAACCCGAGGATCGTTTCCTGGGAGCGGTTTCAGCTCAGGGACAAAGAACGGGTTCTTCAGAAATCTCACATCGAATAAGAGATCAATATCATAGGGGACACCGAATTTATACCCGAAGGTGAGGAGTGAGATAGTCAGTCGTCGTTCCGAGGATTCGCGTTGGAACTCCTTTGCGAGCAACTCCCCGAGTTCGTGAACCGTAAGATCCGAGGTATCGATGATACGATCAGCGTGCCGCCGAAGTTCCGCGAGTCGCTCTTTTTCGAATCGGATTCCTTCCAGAACGGGAAGATGCGGCAAGAGTGGATGCGGGCGCCTGGATTCCGAGAAACGTCTGATCAGTGCTTCCTCACGAGCCTCAAGGAATAATAGCTGGACCGAATGGCCCAGCGTTTTGACTCGTTCCAGGATTTCAACAAGATCAGAAAAGAACACCCGTTCTCGTATATCGATGCCGAGGGCGACCTTGGCGATTTCATTATGCTGTTGGTCACAGAGATCGACAAAGGTCGGAAGCAGAGCAGGAGGAAGATTGTCGATGCAGAAGTAGCCGGCATCCTCGAACGCCTTTAGGGCGTAGGATTTTCCGGACCCCGATAAGCCGCTGATGATCACCAGGTTCAGTCGTGCCATAGAACAAGACCATCCCTGCAGACACGTGAATTACCTTATCAGGCTCACACAGCTGAAGATTAGACACCGACAGCTGGCTTGGAGAACAAATTAAGGAGTGCTCCCTCTCGATCAAGAGTAGCTGGATTGAGCAACGATTGATCTAATTATGACGTCAAGATGTGCTCTGATGATTGTTCATCCTGGTATGGCTCGGATCACATAACCAGCGGCCTCTTCGATTTGGCTGGCTTGTGATTGGCAAGACGATCTTTCCACTTTCGAAACTGCGCGTCCACACGGTCAACGAGTGCATCAATGGTGGCATACATCTCTGGAGTCGACGTCTTGGCTTGTATTCGCTTCCCGCTTACAGCACCAGTGACTTCGGCCTTATGTTGAAGCTTCTCAACTCCCAGCACGACTTGAAGTGACCCAATCTTCAACCCATAGCGATCCAGACGACCAAATCTTGTTTCCACATAGCTTCTCAGGGCTGGGGTAACATCCATATGCCGACCCGTGATTCTTAAGTTCATGCCTACCTCCAATTTGTGTATTTCGTTGGATGCAGCGCAGCGGTTATCAAAAGAATCGTCTGCGTTGACTGGCTGACGCAATATTCAATTCGGCTCGATACTTAGCCACGGTCCTCCTAGCGATGAGGACACCTTGGGTACGAAGCTTAGCCGCAATCTCCTCATCTTTCAAAGGACGTTTTCCATCCTCTTCTGCCACCATGTTTTTGATCATATCTCTAACGGACACAGAGGAATGCATACTTGATGGTTCATCGGTTCGCTGAAGCCCGGCATTAAAGAAATATTTGAGCTCCAACATGCCCTGCGGACAATACATATACTTATTGGCTGTCACACGGCTAATCGTGGATTCGTGCATTCCAATATCTTCTGCCACCTGTTTGAGGACCAAAGGCTTGAGGTACTGCACGCCTTGTTCAAAAAACTGTTCCTGAAATTTCACAATGCTCGACACTACCTTGACGATGGTCCTATTACGCTGCTCGATGCTTCGAATGACCCATTGCGCGGCCCGCAGCTTCTCATCCATATACGCTTTGGTTTCTGGCGTTCCACCCTGCCCTGAGGAAATGAGCTGTTTGTAGTACGGGCTGATCCTCATCCGTGGAAGACCATCATCGTTCAACAGGACAACCCACTCCCCTTCATTCTTGACGACAAACACGTCTGGTACGATCACATAGTTCTGGGTATTGGTGAATGGCCTCCCCGGTTTGGGTTCGAGCTCACCGATGATCTTTGTAGCTTGGAACACTTCTTCGATAGTGACGTTTAAGGCCTTCGCAATTTTTGCATATTGCCTTCTCTCTAAGTCCTTGAGATGTTGGTGAATAATGCTTTCAATCACCGATCCTCTGAGTGCTCCTGGAGGAGACCCAAGCGAACCAAATGGGTTGCGACCCAAATGTCCTAGTTGCAGCAAAAGGCATTCCGCCAGATCCCTTGCGGCAACTCCAGTGGGATCGAAAGTCTGAACGTCCCTGAGTACAGATGCGGCCTCAGTTTCCGTAAAAGTAGAACCAGCCACAACCTCGGTTAAAGGAATGCGAAGATAGCCATCATCATCCAGGTTACCAATAATTAAACGACCAACCTCTTTGTCCCGATCAGAAAGCGCGGACAGAGACAACTGCCAGAGAAGATGCTCTTCAAGAGACGTCGCCTTTGCTACTGTCTGTTCATATGAGGGGAAATCATCGGACCCTCCGGAGTATTCAGACTGTCCGTCCCGCCGATCCCTACCGAAGTATTCTTCCCACCCGGACGCAGAAAATTCCTCCGGAGACCCTCGTTCTTCCGGTGTTTCTACTGTACTGGCCTGTTCCTGTTCTGCCGCGGCTGAGGCTTCCTCTGCTTTCTCATCATTGCTAGAGGACTCATTTTCTTCTCCATCAGATTGGAGCTCATCCAACAAGGGATTCTCCAAGAGGTGTTGGGTCAGGCTCTGTTGCAACTCAAGGCGGGACAACTGCAAGAGTTTAATTGCCTGCTGCAACTGCGGCGTCATGATCAACTTCTGACTAAGTTTCAGATCCAGACGCAATTTCATCGTTGACAATTCATCCTCTATAACTTGAACTGTTCACCGAGGTAGACCGCTCGAGCAGTTTCGCTCTGAACGATCACTTCAGGAGATCCGGATTCCAGAATCAACCCCTCGTTGATGATGTAGGCTCGGTCGACTATGGATAGTGTTTCCTGGACATTATGATCAGTAATAAGTATTCCTATTCCTTATCTTTCAACCGAGTGATGATCTGTTGAATATCTGCAACAGCGATGGGGTCTATCCCCGCAAACGGCTCATCCAACAACATAAATGACGGCGTGGCTGCCAAAGCTCTCGTAATCTCTAAACGTCGACGCTCCCCGCCTGACAGGGCATAGGCCATACTCTTACGAATATGGAGCAGATCCAATTCTTTGAGCAGAGTGTCCACCCGTTGACTTCGTTCTTTACGAGCATACCCCAGCATTTCAAGAATCGCCAAGACATTATGCTCTACGGAAAGCCGGCGAAAGACTGATGATTCCTGAGGAAGGTACCCGATTCCCCTTCGTGCTCGCTTATACATCGGCAGATTGGTAACAGATTCGCCCTTGAAAGTTATTTCCCCTTCATCGGGCTGGCATAAACCCACCACCATGTCGAAAATGGTGGTCTTCCCAGCTCCATTAGGACCAAGAAGACCGACCACCTCACCAGCATAGACTTCGATCGCAACTCCTTTGACCACTTTTCGACCACGGAAACTTTTGACCAATCCCGTAGCCTGTAGACAATCTTCATTTTGTGCGGAGTGTGAATCGATAAGAGCGCCTGGTCCAGCGTGAATACTCTGTGTCATGGCTTATCCGCCTCCTCACCTTCAATGCGAAGGTGAGACCCCCCCTCTACTACACTCCGCTCTTCGGCAAGAAAAATTGTAATCTGCTTACCGCTGACACGCGTACCCCTCTCCCATGCCACTGGCTCTCCAGTTAACACAACTTTTTCGCCGTCGACGAAATACACAGCTTTTTGGCAAGTGGCGTTGCCATTCTCGTATTCAATCTTGACAGGGTGAGCATCCGCGGTCGCCTCGATCCGACTGACGGAACGATTCGACATCGTCGACGTGGCGCTGCTTCCTTTAGGTGAAGAGAAGTTCTGAGTTGGTTCTTCGTGGTTCCTTCCACTGGACGATGCCTGGCTCGGATCTCGCTTTCGAGAATGAAACGACACAACCATTTTATCTGAGTGAACAACAAGGGGACCTCGAGTCAGCACAACCACCCCCTCGAACACTGCCTGACTATCTTGATTGCGGACCGTCATTTTCTTAGATGTAATGGTGGTCGGAACACCCGGCGCCTCAACGCTCTGCTTTAGATTTCCGGGTTCCGTGGAAAGAACGGCGGACGTACTTCCGAAACATATAACATTAAGAAGCAGGAACGAGATCCACATGAACATCGCGCAGAACCTCAAATTCTTCTGATTCCATACGCCCGAGCAGTCCAAGACCTCTTATCTCCAACCCATGTCCTACAATTCGGACAGGATCTTCTGTATGAATTTCTTTAGCCTTATCTGTCCAGACCAAATGGTTGGTATAAATCGTGTACCCGCTCCTGGTTGTCACGATGATGGGCACCTCGCGATTCGATAGCATAAAATTCTTGCTCGCGGTATCGAGTGTTCCTTCGTCGCCATGGACCGTTACTTCCTCGCCGTCTCCTCCATAGAAGGTGAGGGCCACATCATGGAGCAACGCTTGCTTTTCTTGTTCAAATACTCGTGCCTGTTTGGCCTGTACTTGCCATTGCACTACGTCACCTTTCGATTGTGTAAAAATAAACTCTGAGAGCTTGGCATCAGCCTGTTCCAGTGGCTCAAGGGAAATCGGTTGGCTAGTTGGCAGAGAATCCGCATTTCTGACGAGAAGATACCCAAGGAATGCGGCCAGCAGCACACTCGATGCCAGAAGGGTGCGTCTCGCTATAAGTTCCCACATGAGTGAGGTGTGCTCCTAGCATAAACCAAAAACGAAACCTGGCACGATCGTAGCATGCACACGCTACCATGTAAACGCCCACCAAGGACTAGAAACGAAACGACTCCCACATGAGTTCATGTGGGAGTCGTTTCGTCATTGCCCAGCGGACTGTACAAAGAACTATGTTGAGGAGCCAGACTCTCCTGACCCAGGCTGCGCCGTGGAGGCAGTCACCGTTTTCTTATGGGGGATCTCTTGGCGGGAAACCAACTCGATTGCGACCATTTCAGCAGCATCACCAACACGCCGGCGGGTCTTGATGATTCTGGTGTATCCTCCGGATCGATCCTTGAATCGTCCTGCAACGTCGTCGAAGAGTTTGGACACAACAGCCTTGCTTCGAAGAAAGCTAAGAGCCCGTCGTCTCGCCGGTAGAGTTCCTTCTTTACCAAGTGTGATCATGCGATCAGTAAATCCTCGTATCTCCTTCGCTTTCGCTCCAGTCGTCTCGATTCGTTCCTTTTCCAACAATGAAGTGACCAAGTTTCTGAACAATGCGCCTCGGTGCTTGGTCTGCCGTCCAAGTTGCCGTCCTTTTTTCCTATGTCGCACGGTGTTCCTCTCGGCTAAAAAACGTCATTCAGGATTTGGACTGCCATTGTGTGGCGAAGGCCCATCCTCTATTTTGGTCCCCAACGAAAGTCCCATCTCAGTTAGAATTTCCTTGATCTCGTTGAGAGATTTCTTCCCAAAGTTTTTCGTACGGAGCATCTCACCTTCAGATTTTGTACAAGATCGGCGATGGTTTTGATATTCGCGTTTTTGAGACAATTGGCCGCTCGAACAGATAATTCCAACTCGTTCACACTACGCAGAAGATTCCTATTCACCTCTCGCTGAGACTCCTCATAGCCGACCTCGCTTTTTCCTTCGCTGCGTTCCTCTGGATTGATAAAGATATCCAAATGTTCACGTAAAATGCCTGCCCCGGTCGATAGAGCGTCTCTTGGGCTAATCGTTCCATCCGTCCAGATTTCCATTGTCAGCTTATCGTAATCAGTCATACGCCCGACACGCGCATTCTCAACATAAAAATTGACTCGTTTGATCGGCGAGAAGATAGAGTCAATGGCGATCACTCCAATCGGCAATCCTTCTTCTTTATTGCGTTCTGCCGGTACATAACCCCGCCCATGTTTGATGGTCATTTCAATATCCAACGTGGCATCCTTGTCGAGCGTGGCGATATGTAGATCAGGTGTCAAAATCGTCACGTCCGCATCGTGAAGGATGTCGGAGCCCTTTGCCTCCCCTGGCCCTTTCTTCTTCAGCCGAATCGTCTTTGGTCTATCCGTGTGAAGCGCCAACCGTAGGCTCTTAATATTCAGAATAATCGCCGTGACATCTTCGGTGACACCTGCAATCGTCGAAAATTCGTGGACGACTCCTTCGATCTTCACGGTCGTCACAGCAGCCCCCGTAAGCGACGACAACAAAATGCGACGGAGGGCATTACCAATTGTCGTGCCGAACCCCCGCTCGAATGCTTCCGTTGTAAACCGCCCGAACGTGGGCGAATGTGCATCCTTGTCGACTTCCACCCGCATCGGGATCTGAAAGTCCTTCATCGCTTTGATCATGACCGACCCTCCATACCATCGAGTAACGAACACGTTGACAGATGACTCCGAACCGACAGAACGAAAGACCACAGTGGACTAGCGCGAATACAATTCCACCACCATCTGCTCGTTCACCGGTAACGCGATCTGCTCCTTCGCCGGCAAGGACCGAACAATTCCCTTGAATGCACCTTTATCCAATTCGAGCCAGTCGGGAATTCCTCGACTATCGACAGATTCCAATGCAGCTTGGATTGCAGCCATGTCTCGACTTCGCTCACGAATTTCAATCACATCGCCCGGCTTCACCAGTGCACCAGCAACCGTAATCTTCTTGCCATTCAGCGTGAAATGCCCGTGACTGACCATCTGACGAGACTGCTTCCGTGAAGCACCAAACCCCAGACGATAGGTCACATTATCCAATCGACATTCAAGAAGTCGCAATAAGGTGTCACCGGTCACACCCGTCTGTCGTTCCGCACGTTCAAACACGCCGCGAAACTGGCACTCCTGAAGCCCATAGATTCGTCTCAACTTCTGCTTCTCTCGAAGCTGAAGGCTATAGTCTGAGGTGCGTTGTCGCCCCTGCCCATGTTGCCCAGGTGGATAACTCCGCCGTTCAATGGCGCATTTTTCCGTCATACAACGAGTCCCTTTGAGAAAGAGCTTCTCACCTTCTCGTCGACACAACCGACAGACAGGACCACGATACTTTGCCACTGCGTCCTCCTCGGGAATTAGCTTACTAATTCACCTAACATGACCTCTTCAGACTTCTTCAAAAATGGATTCCTTGATTCATGAACTCAAACGCGGCGGCGCTTGGGTGGCCGACACCCGTTATGTGGAATCGGGGTCACATCACGGATGAGATTGATTCGCAAGCCAGCTCCTTGTAATGAGCGAATCGCGGACTCTCGGCCGGAACCTGGGCCATTGACATACACATCAACTTGTCGCATCCCACTTTCCATGGCTTTTCGTGCTGCAGCTTCTCCAGCCCGCTGTGCCGCGAAGGGTGTACTTTTGCGTGATCCTTTAAACCCTTGGTTTCCAGCGCTCGCCCACACCACCGTATTGCCGCTCATATCGGTGATCGTCACAATTGTATTGTTAAATGACGCCTGCACATGCGCCACCCCGCTCTGAACAATTCGACGCTCTTTCTTTTTCCCTTTTTTAACACTCATGCGAACCCCTCCTGACATCTCAGCACATTAGGCGCCGAACTATTTTGGACCCGTTGGTCGCGGCTTACTACTGACTCCCGCACGCCGTCCTTTACGTGTTCTGGCATTGGTTTTAGTGCGCTGACCACGGACCGGCAATCCTTTGCGATGGCGCAACCCTCGGTATGTCCCCGTATCAATCAGCCGCTTGATATTGAGGGATACCTCTTTACGAAGATCACCTTCGACTCGATGATCACGCTCAATGATTTCGCGCAACTTGACGATCTTGTCTTCGCTCAAATCCTTGACACGAACTGCTCCATCGATCCCAGCCTCATCAAGAATCTGTTGGGCAGATGTTCGGCCGATCCCGTAGATATACGTTAACCCAATATCAGTTCGCTTATTTCTTGGTAGATCGACGCCAGCAATACGTGCCATTTTTCCTCCAGCTCTACGTCTTCAACGGTTCTAATGGACCGCTTTCCTGTCAACTGTGTCCGTCTTGCCAACTAACGGCTGGCTTTTCACTCTTTCCCAGCACTCTTCTTGACCTATCCCTGCCGCTGTTTATGGCGAGGGTTCTTACAGAGAATGCGGACCACTCCTCGACGGCGAACAACTTTACATTTCACACAAATGGGCTTGACTGATGATTTGACTTTCATACCAATTCCCAACTCCCATCTATTTAAAACGATAGGTGATACGGCCTCGCGATAAATCATAGGGCGACATTTCCACCGTGACCTTATCGCCGGGTAGAATACGGATGAAGTGCATCCTCATTTTCCCTGAGATATGAGCCAGTATGACATGGCCGTTATCGAGTTTAACTCGAAACATGGCATTGGGAAGCGTCTCCAAAACCGAGCCCTGGACTTCAATAATATCTTCTTTTGCCACGTCGTCTTGTGTTCTTCCCTATGAATCTAGCTCTATATTTTCTACAACTGACTCAAGATCCGAGGGGTTCCGGTTGGCTGTATGGCGATCGTGTGTTCGAAATGGGCGGACAGACTGCCATCTACTGTGACGGCCGTCCATCGATCATCAAGAACACGAACGGCGCTCCGCCCGATATTGACCATGGGTTCAATTGCCAACACCATCCCTGGCTGCAACCGAGGACCTTGGCCCGGTTTCCCATAGTTCGGAACTTGAGGCTCTTCGTGCAAGTGTCGCCCGATACCATGACCAACAAACTCCGTCACGACTGAAAACCCTGATGCTTCCACATGCTCTTGAACCGCATGTGAAATATCTGAAAGACGATTACCGACCACTGCCTGTTGAATGCCCAAGTAGAGCGCCTCTTTCGTCACCTGAACCAATTTTTCCGTTGTTCCAGGAACCGCCCCAACGGCTAGGGTCACAGCTGAATCCCCATAGAACCCGCCAACAATAGCCCCGAGATCTAACCCGATGATATCCCCTTCTTTGAGCTTTCGCTGGGAAGGGATACCGTGAACCACTTGGTCGTTCACGGAGGCACAGAGAGTCTTGGGATAGTTCCGATAACCTTTGAACGCTGGAAGCGCTCCTCTTACTCGTATCTCCTCTTCAGCAATGCGGTCTAGTTCTTCCGTACTGATACCAGGCCGGACTGCCTTCTTCACAATCTCCCAATGCCTCAGCGAGCTACCCGTGACGCCTGTCGCCATGACTTCAATCTCGGCAGGCTGTTTTCAGAATTGATTCATGGGTCTTCCAAATAGTGTTGGCATTCCGGTTTTTCAGCAGTCCGGAGCTTCAAGAAAGGAGAGAGTTGATATGCAAAGGCAGCGCGGTGCATCACGCCGCAATCGCGGCCGTTATGAATATGAATCGAGCGGAAGCGGCAAGGATCGAGATCGCGAACGGATTGGTTCTCAAACTGGAGATCAGTGGGATGACACGAACGAGCGTGCATCAAGGCCAGAGAACTTTGAAGATGATTTCGACAATCGCGGTTCACGCCTCGACAGCAGCCCGTAACA
>JAAUPT010000152.1 GCA_012032965.1 Nitrospira sp. | reverse complement strand
TCATTCGGTGACCACTGGTCTTGAATCCAGAATTCCTGTCGCCACCCGACGAGCCGGTTGTCGCCACCGGCGTTGATTACGCCTCCTATTGGGTTCCCCACGCCGTCATCGAGAAAGGTAAACAGTCTCGTCTTGTTGATCGCCTGGGTCCGATCGATCTGGAACCCAGCCTTGATTAAGTGTTCCTTGCTGTGGACGTACGTGTAATCCATGCGCACGCCTCCTGAATAGCCGATACGGTCTTGGCTCCCGGCCGAGAAGGGTTCTTCTACCTCCGGCACATAGGCGAGAACATTCAACGGATCTGTCCTAAAGGTCGCTCTGGTGTGGCGGAAATACCCAGCCAAACTGAAAAAGTTTCTGGTATTGATATCGTGCCGCCAAACCAAATGGCCTGTATTGGTTATTTTCCTTCTGATTTTCATCCACCATTTCCGACGGCACCGGGGTAAATCCTCCGGGCAACAAGCCAAGAATGGTCGGATTCACCGTCTGTCCAGGGGACGTCGGGATCTGATATTTCGCAATGGAGTTCAAGAACAACAGCGTAATGTTATTGTTATTGTCGTACTGATAGTCGCCGCGGAACATCGTCTGATTCCGCTCGCTCTGCCCGTGAAAAATGGAGTGTCCGAGGGTCGGCGGCTCAATCCCTCGATTCGTCGCCGTATGACTGTTCAAGAAATAGTAGCGGAACTTCTCGCCGATCGTGCCTCCATACTCGAATGACGGGTTGATCGTTTTATTCGAACCGCCGAACATCTGGACCGACCCGAATCCCGGCTTCGTACCGCTCTTCGTCGTAATATCGATGAGCGCAGCCGTTTTGTTTCCCACATTGGCTTCCATCCCGCCCAGCACAATGTCGGCCCGCTCCCACGCCCGTGGTGTGATGACATCGGAAAAGGTCGAGGAGACCGTATCGGGAATCGGCACCCCGTCGATCCTCAACTGTAAGTTGGCGTGGTCCTGTCTGATATGGACCTGCTTCAACGATCCATAGGCCGCGCCCGGGATGGTCAGCAACACGTCGTGTAAGTCGTTGTTGTTGCCTCGTGGAAGAATATCGATTTCCTTCCGGCTGAGTGAATAGGTCTCGCTGGACGCCTTGGTCTGGATGGGAGGTAATGGTGAAACCACCTCCAGTGACACCTCTTTGGTCTTGGAGAGTGTCAGGGTCACGGGATTCACCGGCTCTTCGCCAAGCATGAGCACGACATATTCGCTTCGATAGGTCTCCTGCACAGCACTGACGGAGTAGGTACCGCCCTCAGGGACGGCAATTTTGAATTCGCCGGCATCGTTCGAGACTCCGGACGACACCATGTCACCCTCTTGATTCTTCACTTCGATGACGGCCTGCGGCACACGCCGAAGATCCTGTTGTTGCACGATTCCCTTGATCGTTTGGTTTTTGTCGCTGTCGGCTGCCTGAAGGACCGAACACATCCCCCCAACAACCGCTACGACGATCGTCACGAACGTCGCGTTCAACACACGCTTCACAAATGAGTACATCTCGCCCCTCTTCACTCGCAAATCCTCAAATAATCAACGACAACGCATGGACTAGGCGTACCTAGATCACACGCATGTCGACCATCCTGACGGCTCGGCTTGGTGGTTCAGCTATACTTGAGGAGGAGCACGGGAAGGGCCGATAAGAGAGAGCGCAGCCGATAGCAATACAGATTCAGAAGGAAGTTCCTGCTGTCGGACAACATCGCAAGCGACACATCGTGGAATATCGAGATCGACCGAGCCCGCACTGTGGTGCTGGACCCACTGACAAATGTCGGTGTCTGAATGCTCATGACCATCCGAATCGGCTGCGGCTAATTCGTGGTGGACATCCTGAGCGACGGCGAACGGAGCCAGCCCAAGGATGATGCAGATCATCCCCAATGCCACTCCTGAGCGGAGTAACGAGGAGAGATCTTTCAGTCTTCTCAAAAACATGGCCGCAGATGATAGGCATCCATGATCGGAATTGCAAGAACCGTTGAAATCGGTCGCCAGATGACTCAATACAGCCCCATCAGTAATCGGTATGGACTTTTCTGGCGCGATTCGTTATTCTGCACCCTTTATAATCCAGGCGGTTGAGACCGATCAAGGACACGACTATTGATGAATAGGCCAATCGACAATCAACACGTCATTGAAATCAAGGCGCTCCCGTCTCCTCGCGCCATCAAAACCAAACTCCCAATTACAGATCAAGCGGCTGGGCTCGTGGTCGAAACCCGCGAGGCGATTCGCAAAATCCTCCATGGCAAGGACCGCGACCGGCTCCTGGTCATCCTAGGCCCGTGCTCCATCCATGACCCCGATGCTGCCTATGAATATGCCAGCAAGCTGAAGCCCATCGCCGATGCCTTGCGTGATCGTTTCCTCATTGTCATGCGAACCTACTTCGAAAAGCCGAGAACCACCGTTGGGTGGAAAGGGTTGATCAACGACCCGCGTCTCGACGGTACCTGCGACATCGCAGCAGGGATGGAACTGGCGAGAGAGATTCTCCTCAGGATCAATCAATTAGGCCTTCCCTGCGGAACAGAGCTGCTTGATCCGATCAGTCCTCAGTACGTGGCTGATCTCATCAGTTGGGCGGCGATCGGAGCCCGTACCACTGAAAGTCAAACTCATCGAGAAATGGCCAGCGGTGTCTCCATGCCGGTTGGGTTCAAAAATGGAACCGAAGGGAGCTTGCATGTCGCCGTCAATGCCATGACTTCCGCCCGCACCCCGCACCATTTCGTCGGCATCAACGCCGACGGCCAGACTGCCATCATCAAGACGATGGGTAATCCAGATCGCCATATCGTGCTTCGCGGTGGAGGCGGACGAACGAACTACGAAGCACAAGATGTGGCCAAAGCTGAGGCCGCCGTCGCCGGAGAAGGGATCGCCCGCCCGATCATGGTCGACTGTTCGCATGACAATTCCAATAAGGATCATACCCGCCAAGGATTTGTAGCTCGCGAAGTCTTGCAGCAATTTCGGGAAGGCCGTCAGTCCATCATGGGCTTCATGCTCGAAAGCAACCTGAACCCCGGCAAACAAGCCTGGAAAGAAGGCGTCGCGCTTCTTCATGGCGTCTCCATTACCGATGCCTGCCTGGGCTGGGACGAGACCGAACGACTGCTATCCGAACTCGCCGCGGTCATCACTCCCAAGCCGGTCTCCTGATCGGTCGTCTTCCAGCTGACTTGTCGCCTTCAGTGTGATGATTTCCCCATCATAAACAGGTCCATACCCATTGTGGATTGATCCCAAAATATTCAATGCTCCTCCCCAAGAGATAGCGACCTGCCTATCGCACCATGATAGGATATAGGGGAATGCTGTTTGATACGCACACTCATCTCGATGATGCCCGTTACAACGACGACCGGGAGGCCATGATTGCCCGTGCGCGGGAAGCTGGGGTTGAAGCATTCGTCTCCATCGGCTGCGATCTCGCGACCAGTCAAGCAGCCGTCGAACTTGCTGATCAATATCCTTTTGTGTATGCCTCGGTCGGGGTCCATCCACACGAGGTTAAACATATCCAGGACGGCTGGTACAATGAATTTCGCCGATTAGCGAAGCGCAACAACGTAGTGGCTTGGGGTGAAATCGGGCTCGATTATCATTACAACCACTCGTCTCCCAAGGATCAGCGTGAACGATTCCGTGAACAGATTCAGCTTGCACGCGAACTCACGCTGCCGGTGATCATTCACACGAGGGAAGCTCAAGAAGATACGGTCACTATTCTTAAGGAGGAACGAGCCTCAGAGATCGGCGGGGTGTTTCACTGCTTTTCCGGAGATGCCTGGTTGGCGAAAGAGGCGTTGGATCTTGGGTTTTATCTGTCGTTTTCTGGAATTCTGACATTTCAAAATGCAGCGGCGCTACGCGAGATCGCTAAACAGACGCCGCTGGATCGTGTACTCATCGAAACCGATTGCCCATATCTCACCCCGGTCCCCTATCGCGGAAAACGCAATGAACCGGCTTACGTGTTCCACGTCGCACAGCAATTAGCGTCCATTCATGGTCCAGCTCTCTCTTTGGAGCAGATCAGCAGACAGACCAGCGACAACGCAAAGCGACTCTTCAAAATCGTTTGAATTGGCGATCGCGTTGCCGTTGAGACTTCGGCCAGCTTTCTGGGGTTCCCCTTTTTCCCGGGACCACGGCTTGAACGAACGTCATCCCCTGGATCCAGTTCCTTGTGTGGAATCGTTCTGGGCGAAGCCGAGGCTCCCCGGAGCTTCTGGGCAAACTCCTGAGCCCCTATGATAAATACTCCATGAGCCCTGGCGACGTTCATGATTTCATGGTCAGAACTGACAACCGCGCAGTCCGCCCCCGTACTCACGTGCCAAACGCTGGATGACCTGATCCGCCCGCTCGCCCCGTTTTGAAAAGATCACCTGGACTCCGGCACGATGCTCCCGCTGTTCGGTTGATCGCCCCTGCTGCCACCCATCGAACACCACAGTGATGGCATGCCCAGTGCGATGCCGATAGCCGGCCAATTCCTGCAGTAATCGTTCACGGTCAGAGTCGCTGTATCCCCTGCGAATTCCACCGGTTCCGAGAAGATTATACCCATCGATGATCACATGTGTCGGCATCCCCGACGCTACCGTGGCAGTACCCGGGTAGTCAATACGGATCCCGCGCTACGCAAGCGGCGTAATCCTTGACAAGCTGCGGGACATCTGAGAATAGTTTCAGGATATCTATTTCCTGACTACAACCATGAGACATCAAGATCGCCGACCGTTAGTGCTCCCGCCCCGTCCCATTCTCTTGTCTTGTGTCGCTCTGTTCTTGTTGGTGGATGTGCTGGTCACTCAATCGGTTTGGTCCGACACCAAGGAGAGTCGTTCCCCAACGTCTCAACCCCGTCGAAGAAGGCTCGCGTGAATAGCAGGCCGGCTTCCCTTGCCCCCGTCACCGTCATGGATCTGCGTGGCGCGAGCAGTCCAAGTAAATCCAGGCTTGTGCTGGATTTAGATCGCCAGCCCGATGTCACTGAGAAGCGAGTGAACAATCCGAGTCGTGTGGTGATCTCCCTTCCCAATGCCTCCCTCAGCCAAACCGCACGAGCAAAGATGGATGATGGCACGGTTCCAGCTCCATTTATCGTCACGCAAACGACTCCCCACGCTGTCGCTATATCCCTTCCAACCGCATCCTACGGATCATACAGTCAGTTCACACTGTCCGACCCACCACGGCTAGTCATCGATGTGACGCCTCCCTTGGAACAAAGCACTCCTCCGACCGAAGAGACACAGGCCTCTCCTCCGGCCGAAGAAAGCCCGAGCTCACCCTCGCTCGCGGCCGCTCCGGTCATCCAACAGTCTCCGCCTCGTACAAAAGACTATACAACGATTGTGATCGACCCCGGCCACGGGGGGAAAGACCCTGGAGCGCTCGGCGTTCGACGGACTGCAGAAAAGGACATCACGCTCAAAGTCGCACTCCATC
>JAAUPT010000151.1 GCA_012032965.1 Nitrospira sp. | reverse complement strand
GGAACGAGCCACCGCCTTGGTCAACGGCCTGCGTGACGATTTCATCAAAGAAGGTTATCCCGTCGTTACACAGATCCAGATGAACCACGTGATCGATACCATCGTGAAATATATTGAGGCCAATAATGACCAGCTGCTGGTCATCGGCTCTCGTGATTTGACCAAGACCGAGCGGCTTCATCTGGGAAGCGTGTCGGAAAGCCTGCTGAGGCACGCTCCCTGCTCCGTGCTGATCGTGCGAGGCGCCCGTGCCTGACATGGGCAGTACAGCATGACGTCTTCCCATCCCTATAACGACATTCACCGGCTCTCGACGAATGACATGCTGAAGCGACTAGACACCGGCAACGGTGGTATTTTATCCTCGGGCTCATTGAGGCAGAGGTCGCAATGGGAGGATTCTTCCTTTACCTGTATAATCAGGGCTGGACATGGGGAGAACAGCAGGACTGGTCCTCAACGTTATATAGGGGGGCAACAACTGTGACCATCGCCGGGATCGTGTTCGCACAGGTCACGAACGTCTTTGCCTGCCGATCCGACCATTTCTCGGTATCCAGGCTAGGATGGTTCAGCAACCCGCTGATCCTCTGGGGAATCCCCACGAAGCTGATCATCCTGGCGCTCATGGCTTACACACCGTTTGGCGATGAGATCTTCGGAACCGGCTTCTTGCCTCTCTGGATCTTCGGACCACTCGTACTCGGGGCTCTCCTGCTCTTGCTGGCGGAAGAGGGCCGGAAGATCATCGTGAACCAGCGCAATCGTAAGATTCATACTCAGACCGAAACCACTCAGGTAACAAATGTATCATGATTACTGGTCCCCATGAAACCAAACCCCCTGGTCCCGTGACGGAAGTCGTTCACGATCACACCGACGCTGCACCAGCACATCGACAGTCCGAGTCCTCACCTGAGCAGAGACGAACTACTCCAGCGGCTCCGCTCCCCCGCACGATCAAGACAATCTCCTCTGCCCTGGTTGATCGGCATCGTGATGATCATGGTCATCGGCGGAGGGGCCATGTGGTACTGGTGGACCTCCGGGACTCCGCCCATCCAATACAAAACGACCCTCGTCGATCGGGGTCCGATCACGGCCATCATCACGGCGACTGGCACGGTGAATCCGGTCGTCTCGGTGCAAGTCGGGAGCCAGGTTTCCGGAAAAGTGTCTCGACTCTTTGCCGATTTCAACTCCAAGGTTACGAAAGGGCAGGTTCTGGCACAGATCGATCAAAAACCGTTCAAGGCCCGCTTGAGCCAAGCACAGCGGCTGCGGTGAAAAGCGCCAAGGGGAACCTCGCGAAGGCCAAAGTGTTAACAACGCAGCGGAAGCGGGAATTTGATCGCATGGCAGCCCTACGGGAACGGGCTTTTGTCCCACAGTCGGACGTGGATATTGCTGAGACTAATTATCAAGAGCTGCAGCCAACATCGAGGTCCTGCAAGCACAGCTGGATCAGGCCCGGGCGGCGCTGGCTTCTGCCGAGCTTGACCTTGGCTACACCACGATCTATTCGCCGGTAGATGGGATTGTGGTATCTAGAAACGTGGATGCTGGGCAGACCCTTGCTGCCACGTTTCAAACACCGATTCTCTTCGTGATCGCCCAAGACCTGACGCAGATGCAGGTCAACGCCAATGTCAGCGAGTCAGACATCGGCAGCGTGACCGAAGGCAAGCCGGCTCGCTTCCGGGTGGACGCTTATCCCAAAGAGTTTTTCGAAGGTACCGTCACTCAAGTGAGGAATGCGCCCATCAACATTCAAAACGTGGTCACCTACGATGTCGTGATTACTGTGGGCAATCAGGATCTCAAACTGAAACCCGGCATGACCGCGAACGTCATGATCGTGACCGAAGAGAAAGAAAACCCCCTCCGAGTTCCGAATGGAGCGTTACGCTTTCGGATGCCGGACGTGCCGTTCGATCGCAAGGTGACCTCGGTATGGATTCGGGATAGCCCAGGTCAAGCCCATCAAGTGCCGGTGACGACAGGGATCGCCGATTCTCTCTACACGGAAATCGTGGAGGGGGCGTTGAATGAAGAAGATCCTGTCATCGTAGGAATTGAGTCACCGGAAGAAGAGTATGCTGGAAAGAAACTTCCACCCGGCTTTGCGCCGGGTCGGAAGTGAGACAAAGAACCGAAGGAGCCATGAGCTATCAGGCTCAGGGTCCGGAAGTTGAAACCTGGTAGTTGAACGCTCCCAGCTCGCCACTGTTGGCTGACGGCTGACCGGTGAAAGCGCTCCCCATGCCTTTTTTCTGGCTCACTCTTCTTTCTGCCTTCCGCAACCTGAGGCGCAATCCGCTACGAGCTGGCTTGACCATGCTCGGGATCATCATCGGCATTGGCGCCGTGATCGCCATGGTCAGCCTAGGCCAAGGCGCGACCGCCGCCGTCCAGGCTGAAATATCAAGCCTCGGGACCAACGTGTTGATCATTGTCCCCGGAGCTACCACTGTCGGGGGCGTCCGCGGAGGTCTTGGAACTCTATCGACTTTGACCGTCGATGACGCCGACGATATCCAAAACAATGTCTATGGCGTCACCACGGTAATTTATGCAACACAGTCCGTCCTTCAGGCCATCTCGGAATACAAGAATTGGAGCACGGTAGTCCTCGGCACCACACCCGAGTTCATCGATGTTCGGAGTTGGCCGATTGCCGAAGGGAATTTCTTCACGCAGTCCGACATGAATTCAGCCGCGAATGTCGCCGTCCTGGGAAAAACCGCCGTCCAGAACCTCTTCGAGCCCGGCGAAGAAGTCGTCGGGGCTCAGATTCGCATCAGGAACGTTCCGCTCCGCGTCATCGGCGTCCTGACTCCGAAGGGCCAGTCCATCACCGGCCAGGACCAAGACGACCTGGTAATGCTCCCGTTCTCAACTGCCGAGCGAAAGGTCTTGGGGGCCCAATTTCTCGGAACCGTCGGCGTCATTCTTGCCGCTACTCGGTCGCAGTACGAGATCCCCGCCGTCGTGGACGACATCAAGGATCTCTTGCGAGCCAGACATCGGCTACACCAGTCTGAGGACGACGACTTTACCATCCGCATGATGGAAGAGATCGCGAACGCTATCGCTGGAACGAGCCGCACAATGATGTACATGCTTATGGGTATTGCGTCTATTTCTCTGATAGTCGGCGGCATCGGCATCATGAACATTCTCTTGGTCTCAGTGACCGAACGAACGAGGGAAATCGGGTTACGCATGGCCGTCGGCGCAAAACGCACCCATATCCTGCTGCAGTTCTTAATCGAGGCCGTCATCATGACGGCCATTGGAGGTGCGCTGGGCGTCGGTGTCGGAATCGGCATGGCAAGCCTCATGACCAATATGATCGGCTGGCCGACCATCATCAACACTGACGCGGTGGTGGCCTCGTTTCTGTTCTCTTTGATCGTGGGATTGTTCTTTGGCCTTTATCCGGCCAACAAGGCCTCAAAGCTGAACCCGATCGAAGCGCTCAGATATGAGTGAGAAGAACCCGGGCCTGTCGGTAGATGCCCGGCTAGACTACCTGTACAACCTCTACCTCACCAACTCGGTGGGCAACCCTCACCGCCACTTCACTGTCATGTCGATCGAGTACAAGATCGAGACGGGCGGTTCCGACCGAGAGGTTCCGAATCTGAACCCGCTCAAGAAACGGTGGAAGCACGGGACGGTCGAACCTGACGAGCCGACGAGTTCCATCGATTTGTAATCCCAGGCAGGCTTGCAGTAGCTGGAAGCCGGCACCGGCAGCCCAGGCTTGTGGGGAACAGGCCGTCGGATAGAGCGTGGGGCTTTCCCCAGGGCGTCGAGAGAATCCGCAGAATAATTCCGGCATCCGATGCAGCGCGATAAACAGACTGGCATCGAAGATTCCGGTCAAGACCTTCATGGCTCCTTGTTTGTCTCCGTACGCCGCCATGCCGGCCGCAATGATGGCGTTGTCATGAGGCCACACCGACCCATTATGGTAGGACATTGGGTTGTATCTGGCCTCGGAGGTCGCGATCGTTCGGATGCCCCATCCGCTGAAGAATTCCTCTCCCAAGAGCGTGTGCGCGGTCCGAAGTCCACGCTTCTGTTCGGCTATACCACCGTACAGGCAATGACCCGCGTTCGAAGACCGCACACGGCATGGCTTCCCCCGCCCGTCCAACGCAAGAGCGTAAGCGCTTAGCTCCTCGCACCAAAACGCCCGCTCGAACCGTTCCTGAAGTGAGTCTGCTTCTTTCAGTAATCGATCGGCCTGATCGTAATCCCCTAGAACCCGTGCCATATCCGCTGCTGCTCGCTTGGCTCGATACACGTAGGCCTGAACCTCGCACAGTGCAACCGGTCCCTCCACAGCTGTCCCGTCGGCATGAAAAATGGAATCATGTGAATCCTTCCATCCTTGATGCACGAGGCCCTTGGCAGACCGTCGAGCATAGGTTGTGAAACCCATGCCCGTTGAATCACCGGCCTGATCGATCCACTCGAGTGCACGCTGAATATGCGGCCAGAGAGTGGCAAGGAACTTACGATCGCCACTTCGGTTGTAGTAGGCGCTGCCAGGACAATGAACAATGGGGTGCGTCGACGCTCCCGTAGTATCGACCGAATGGGATTTCCCCTAGCGCGGCCATCTCACCTTGACGAGTCTCGTGCAATATTTTGCCGATCTCCGCATCCTGCTCCGGCCGAGCTTCCGTCGCCTGCGTCGCCGCAAGAAACCCCAGGACCCCGCGCCCGATATCGGGATTCATCCATAGCATTTGCAGTGCGGTGATGATGCCGTCTCGGCCGAACGGAACGCTGAACCAGGGGACTCCCGCATAGGGATAGAGCCCCTGCGGTGTGTTTGAGATCAACATGTGGAGATCGGCCAGCGACCGGTTCAACCAGTGATTGAATTGTTCATTCGACGTGTAGATGTGCGCATCCGAGTCTCTGGCTTCCCGTAATGCACTCTCTGCTTCATGCTGAGCCCGATCGTAGGTCAGAACCACTCGGTTCCGTCGCTGCGTCACCTCGCAGGAAATGGCGATCTCCCATGTCAAGTCGGCGTGCGGAGGGATGCGCGACTCAATCCTGAACCCGTCGGCCATCACCTGTTTTGGAGCCGGCGAGCACCGCACATGGGTTTGACGGATGATCCCATCGAGCCCTTTGTACGCAAACACGAGTCCGGTCTTTGATCGAACGGTTTTGAGGCGCCGTCCACGACGTGGTCGCGTTCGTCCTCTCGCCTCAAAGAGGTCGGCAAAATCGGCATCGAGTCCGATCGTGATCGAGAGCGGAAGTTTGGCCGTTCCATAGTTATGCACACGAATCCGCTCATGCCACGTGCCCTGCCAGAGAAACCGTGTACGGGAAAGATGAAGCGTCCCGCGAGGGACCTGCCGTTGTCCTTCCAACATCATGTCTGAGTTGGTGAGATCTACGGTAAAGAGAGCATTGTCCTCTTTCGCTGACGCGCTGAGCATCATCAGCCGCTCGGCGTCGGCGCG
>JAAUPT010000150.1 GCA_012032965.1 Nitrospira sp. | reverse complement strand
GTGTTCGTCGCGATGATCGCGTCCGGTCCGACGTGCGCCTCGATGTCGCGCAGCACGCGCTGCTTGACCGCGAGGTCCTCGACGACCGCCTCGATGACGATGTCGGCGTGACGGAACCCGGCGAAGTCTGCGCAGGGACCGATGCGGTGCATGATCAACCCCGCCTCGATCTCGGTCATGCGGCGGCGCTTCACCTGCTCGCGGCTGATGCGGGCCGGACCCTCGCGCATCTCGATCGTGGCGAGATCGCTCATCGGGATCAGCGCGCCGGAAGCTGATTTCACCCGAATCTCCCCGATGGTGCCGATACTGTTGCGTTGCGGTTCCGGAAACCGAAGGGTTAACTGAAATCGCCGCTCGCCTTCGTACACATGAGTCGCCACCTTGCCCCCGACGGCGGTGGCGATAATCTCCTGCACGTCGGCCACATTGATACCGTACCGGGCGATCTTTTGCCGATCGATGTCGATGATGAGATAGGGCTGGCCGGCGATCTGTTCGACCTTGATATCCTTCACGCCCTTGATCTGCTGCATCAAAGCGGCAATCTCCTCCGCCTTGTCACGGAGCACATCGAGATCGTCCCCGAATAACTTGATGGCACATTCGGTCTTGATGCCGGAAATCAGCTCATCGACTCGCTCCTGTATAGGCTGACTCATGAGGATGGAAATGCCGGGAATCTCCGCCAGCTTCCGGCGGATGGCATCGGTCAATCCCGATTGAGTCTTCGCCGTCTTCCAGCTACTCCGGTCGTGTAATGACACGATCGGATCGCTCTCATACAGTTCTTCCGGATGGTACGGAATTTCGGCCCGCCCGATTCTGCTCACCGCCATCTTCACTTCCGGAAATTCCAACATGACTTTCTGGGTCTGCTTCTCCAACTCGATGGATTCGGCGAGTGACACGCGCGGAAGCCTCACGACCTGGGGGGTCAGGGCCCCTTCTTCAAGGAGCGGAATGAATTCTCGCCCCACGAAGGGAACGAGAGCAAAGCCGCCCAGCACGATCACTGCCGAACTGGCGAGAACGAGGCGGCGGTGCCGGAGCGTCCATTGCAACACCGGCAGATAGCGCTGCCTCATCCAGAGCGTCAGCCGTGTCTCTTGCAAATGCTCTCCGCGGAGGAAGAGCGACGCGAGCACCGGTGAGAGGGTCAGCGTCACCAGAACCGAAGTAAGAAGCGCGATCACTAGCGTATAGGCCAACGGCGCAAACATCTTTCCTTCCATTCCGTGCAAGGTCATCAGCGGCAGAAACACGATGCTGATGATCAAAATGCCGAAGAGAATGGGACGGCCCACTTCTCCGGTTGCACGCAGGATCACGTCGATTTTTCTCATTCCGGTCTCGTGGTTGCTCTGCGCGAGATGACGATAGACGTTCTCGACCACGACCACCGACCCGTCTGCAATCACGCCGATGGCGATGGCCAGCCCGCCCAGCGTCATCAAGTTGGCCGATAGCCCTAGCCATTCCATCACGATAAAGGTCATGAGCGGAATGACGATCAACGCGACAGTCACGACGAGGGCGCTGCGCACATGGCCCAGGAAGAAAAAGAAGACAAAGACCACCAGCACGACTCCTTCAATCAACGCGTCGCGTATCGTGTGAACGGCGGCATTTACCAGCTCGATGCGGTCATAGAATGGGATCAGTTGTGTACCGGCCGGAGGACATTGCTCTGCTGCAGATCATCCACCTTAGCCTTAACGGCTTCGACCACTTGACGGGCATTGCCTCCTCGAAGCATGAGCACCGTGCCTATCACCACCTCCCGCTCTCCATTCAGAACCACCGCCCCATGGCGTACGGCGTGGCGGATGCGGACTTCGGCGACATCTCGCATGAACACCGGCGTGCCGCCGACCTCCTTCACGATGATGGACTCGATATCGCCTACGGTCTTGATCAACCCAAGGCCTCGAACGATCGAGCGGTCGGCATGCCGTTCTAACACGTTGCCCCCGACGTTGCACGTTGTTCTTCACCACCGCCTCGTAGATCTGGTGAAGCGTCAGATCGAACTTGCGCAGCCTGGCCGGATCGACCAGGACTTGGTACTGCTTCACGAACCCGCCCATGCCGTTCACATCGATCACGCCCGGCACGCTTTTGAGCAGAGGGCGCAGGACCCACTCCTGCATCGTACGTTGATCCGTCAAGGCCCTTTCGACCACTGCTGGATCGGTCGCCCCAGCCTCCGGCCCTTCCATATAATATTGATAGACTTCGCCCAACCCCGTGGTGACGGGGGCCATCACCGGGTCGAGCCCCTCCGGTAACTGCTCTCTCGCCGCCATGATCCGTTCAAGGACCAACTGGCGGGCGAAGTAGATGTCAATATCATCCCGGAACACGACGGTGATCTGGGACAGGGCAAATTTCGACAGGGATCGGATTTCCTCCATGCCCGGCAGACCCGTTAACTGGAGTTCGAGGGGATAGGTGATGAACCGCTCCACTTCGATCGGCGACAACCCCGATGCCTCGGTCAACACCTGCACTTGGATGTTTGTCACATCTGGGTAGGCGTCTATCGGGATCGATTGGAAGGCAAAGATCCCGACGACAGATAACAGACAGGCCAGGCCCAGGACCAGTATTCGCTGCCGCAGCGAAAATTCAAGAAGCGAGACGATCATAGCGTCGGCTCGATCTTATGCCGTTCCATTTGTGACCTAAGGGCAAAGGAGCCTTTCGTCACAACCTGCTCGCCTGCCTTGACCCCCTCCAGTACCCTGACCACATCTCCCTCTTCGTTCCCCAACGTGACCGCCCGCGTCTCGAAGACACCGAGCTCCCGTCGAACAAACACCATCTTGCCGACAGGCCCGTCTTGGATGGCCGCAAGCGGTAGGCTCAGTGCATCCTGGCTTGATGCCGTATAGACACGGACGATGGCGAACATTTCCGGTTTCAACAGGCGATCCGGGTTCGGCACTGTCACCCGCAGGGTCATGGTGCGAGTGGCCGGATCAAGCATATCGCCAATGTAAGTGATGGTCCCGGTGAAGATCGCGTGCGGATAAGCCGCCAGGATCACATCGACTATTTGGTCCTCGCGGATGAATCGCACGTCCTTCTCCGGCACGTTGCCGATCACCCAGACATCCGTAAGATTTGCTACGGTAAAGAGCTTTTGCTCGGTTTCGACCACTTCCCCCTGTGTGAGGTTGCGTGTGATGACCCGTCCGTCGAACGGTGCGCGCAAGGAGACGTCGGCTTTGATCGTATGTTCCCGGTCCAGTCTAGAGATCTCCTCTCGAGGGACACCGAGCAGTTCGAGCCGGTTCTGTGCCTCACGCACTTCCGCTCGCGCGGTCTTCATGACGGCCTCGCGGCGTTGGAGTTCCGCCAGACTCACCGCTTTTATTGTCGTACAATTCCTTGGCCCGCCCGTAGGATCGTTCCGCCTCCTCCAGTCTGGCCTTATCCTTCAAATATTCTCCCTCAGCCATGCCAAGGTCCACGCTGTGGAGCGTCGCCAACAGGGCCCTTTTTCTCACGTCCTGCCCGACATCGACATGGACCTTCACAACCCGACCACGGATCAGAGTGGTGACCTCGGCTAGTTCGTTTTGGTTGGCTTGGACAGTTGCAGGAAACTGACGATGTGAGAGAATTTGTCCCTGCGCTACCGGCGCCAGTTCCAGCTGTATCCGGGATAGTTCTTCCGGGGTCAGACGCAACACCCCCGGTTGTGTGGTAGGTGGATCGGGTTTGGCGGCGGAAGTATCCGCCGGTTTGTTCTCGCAGGCAATGCTCAAGGCTACGATCGTACACGCGGCGAGACACTGCATGGCCCGAGCGAGGAGTCTGGTTGAGTTCTGAGTCAGCCGGCTATCAGTCACAAATCACAAATTTTTTGGCGTTAGTCTTTACCCTCAGTATCCGCATCCTGCTGTTCACCTCCTCGCACGGGGCATGCCCCAAGAAATATGCTGTTTTCGTCGTGCAAATCTGAATATTCGTTGCCTTTTGCTACGGTGTGGACTTGGCGCCGTGGCGAAATGCGACAGTTCTGCACTTGGACTCTCTAACACCGTCGTTCGTTGATATGAGATACTGATTCCGAAAGGAATCGGTCCCGTATGGCGATTCAGGCTCAGTTTCCAGACGAACAATCATCAACCGGTGAGTTTAAGCGCCAGCCGGATGCGTTCCGGGAGTGGGTCACCGCCAACGGTAGCTCGGGCTATCCTTCCACAGCTGGGCGCTATCATCTCTACGTTTCGTGGGCTTGCCCTTGGGCCCATCGCACGATCATCGTGCGCAAGCTCAAGAAGCTCGAAGACATCGTCGGTATGACGGTCGTGGATCCCCTTCGTGATGAGCGCGGATGGGCGTTCGGCGAAGGCCCGGGGCATTCACTCGACTCCGTCAATGGGTTTCAGTTCCTCCGTGAAGCCTATACGGCCACCGAACCGCGCTATGTCGGACGGATGACAGTCCCAGTGCTATGGGATTGTGTCACCAAACAGATCGTCACCAATTCCGACGATGATCTCATGAGAATCTTCAACGGTGAATTCAACCGATTCACTGAGAGTCCGATCGATTTGTACCCGGAAGGACTGCGGCAAGAGATCGATGAGCTCAACAGCTTCATCTATGAGAACGTGAACGACGGGGTCTATCGAGCAGGGTTCGCCACATCCCAACACGCGTATGAACGAGCAGCACGAGGCTTGTTCGCTGCACTGGATCAACTCGATGCGAGACTTGCAACCCGCCGTTACCTGTTCGGGCCGGAGTTCGTTGAGTCCGACTGGCGGCTCTTTGTCACGCTGGTTCGATTTGACGCGGTGTACTACGGTCATTTTAAATGCAACTTACGGCGAATCATCGACTACCCGAACCTCTTCGGGTATCTCAAAGACCTCTACCAAACCGACAGCATCGCTGATACCGTGAATTTTGACCACATCAAGCGCCATTACTACATGACGCACGACGACATCAACCCGACTCGTATCGTGCCAATCGGCCCCGACCAAGACTTGTCTACACCGCATGGGCGAGACCATCTAGTTTAGTCTCGGCTCTTCACCTCCAAACATTCCTATTCGAGTTCGAGAGCGAAGTCTTCCTATGGGTTGTCTAACCCAATAGACAGTCCTGCGGATATTTTCCCCAACGCTTCTGATCCACTCGATATGAAGGTGGCCATCTTCGACTGTTTCTGCAGGGTTGAGTGACTCTCATGCTGTGATGATTCGAGCACGAGAGTTGCTCCATTCCAATAACGAGTGTTTGTGATCTTCAAAACAGAAAGGAGCCGTTATGGACATGATGTGGTTGTTTGCACTCGTGATGGGTGGACTCCTCATCGGAGGGCTGGTTGTGTATAAGAAAAGTGTCTAGCTTTGGTCGAGGTAGCTTCCTCCGCTGAAAGGTTTCATCTCTCCAATGAGCGATCTTCTGGTGACGCAAGACCCGTTGAGGGCGGAGATTCTATACAGTGGGGTGAGATGCTCGATTTTGCGAGCC
>JAAUPT010000149.1 GCA_012032965.1 Nitrospira sp. | reverse complement strand
ACACCAGAGCCGGATTCACTGCCGATGGCAAACTGAACCGCAAGGACTTCGGCATGATATGGAACAAGGTCCTCGATAGCGGCGGACTTGTCGTGGGAGATGAGGTCTACATCCATCTAGATATCGAGTGCATCAAGGCCAGGAATCCCGCATAGCTCCACTTGGCGGCGCCAAGGCATACGCCCGTCACATGAGGCGATGATCGATGAAGGCAATGGTGCTTGACCATACGGGAGATGTCTCCGGCCATCCCTTACAGCTTCGAGATCAACCTGCCCCTACTCCACAGGCTTGTCAGGTCCTCGTCAAAATTCACGTCTGCGGCGTCTGTCGCACAGATCTCCATGTAGTGGAAGGGGAACTTTCTAACCCTACATTGCCGGTGATCCCAGGCCATCAGGCTGTCGGCACGGTGGTGCAGGTCGGCTCCGAGGTCTCCGAAGTCAAGGAAGGGGATCGCGTGGGGATTGCCTGGCTGCAAGGCACATGTGGACGCTGCGAGTTCTGCACAAGCGGGCGTGAAAATCTTTGCTTACAGGCAACATTCACCGGCTATCAAGCCAACGGAGGGTATGCCGAATATGCGGTCGTCCCTGCACGATTTGCCTACCCTATCCCACCGATCTTTTCCGATGAGGAAGCAGCTCCCTTGCTCTGCGCCGGAATCATTGGCTATCGCGCCCTACGCCTCAGCGACATCAAACCGGGCCAACGACTTGGGTTGTATGGCTTCGGAGCGTCCGCGCACATCGCCATCCAGATCGCACGGCATTGGGGTTGCCAGGTCTATGTCAGTTCACTTAAGCCGGAGCATCAGAAGTTGGCGAGACAGCTCGGAGCAGTCTGGGTTGGTGGAGCGACTGAGACGCCGCCCGATAAACTGCATGGGTCTATCATCTTTGCCCCGGCTGGAGAGCTCGTCCCTCCAGCCTTGAGAGCGCTTGACCGAGGCGGTACCTTAGCTTTGGCTGGCATCCACATGTCACCGATTCCCTCACTGGACTACGATCGTGACGTCTTCGGAGAACGAGTCATCCGCAGTGTCACAGCCAACACGAGACAGGACGGAATCGATCTGCTCCGCGAAGCAGCGGCGATTCCGATCAAACCTCATACGATCCGCTTTCCTCTCCACGAGGCGAACCGCGCGCTGCAAGCGTTGAAAGCCGGGAGTTTTCAAGGAGCAGCTGTGCTGACAATGTAAATGTGGATGTGCAATGGCCAACTGGTGATTGCATATGGCCGAATGAAGCCGCCGGATGCTTCGAAGAAAGCGCTCAGGTCATTTGTGAGGGAAGGTCAAAGTCGACTGCGCGCTGACGCTGAGTCATTTCTGATGAGAGTTTCCCGTTTGGTTCATGAGTTTGAGTGTCTTGGTGGCAAACCACGCCCTCCAGTCCAGTTTCGCGAATAGAACGACCAACGCAAGCAGGAAGGCTTGCGTTAAGACAAAATATCCCCCGAGATAGGCAAAGACCGATCCATCATCGAGAGCGGCATTATGCGCAACCTCCATGGCCATGACCATCCAAAAACTATAGGTCAGAAACCGGCCTATGAAGGATGCAGCAGCCACTGGCGCCAGTGGCAAAGACGTGAGCCCATAGGCGATAAACAGCGAGTTCGATGGCAAGGGGCTACAGGTGTAGGCGAGAAATGCCCCGAAGGTCATTGTGCGTTGTGTTCCCAGACGGTCCTTCACAAGATCAATGTTCTCTTTGGTGCGCGCGCTCAACCAGTGCTGCCTGACAATGATAAACGCCAGCTTCGCGAGCACAAGTCTCCCGGCGGTGGCTGCTGTTGCAGCCACGAACGCGGTGAGCCAGGGATTCGCATCCGGTCTGGACAGTCCAATCGCAGACAACACAATCCACGTCGGTGGCGCGAATGCAGGCAGGCTATTCAGCACAAAGATGATCGCAAAGAGAGAGAGGGTATCCATCATCGGATGAAAGGGCACCACCTTCCGGTGCTTGCCTCATTATGGCAGTGAAGTGAATGCGCCACCAATGAAACAGCCATGTCTCCTCGAAGAACATCACAGATGTCTGCGTCTACAGAGCGGTGGATTCCCACCTCTTCAATCGTTGGATTATCGAGCGCAAATAATTTAGGGACCGGGGGTATGAAGACTTGCGGTGCTAGTGACAGACCGGGATCGCTGTCCCACCTACCGTGTGAGTCCTCAGCTCGCAAGCCGAAAGAGTTGTGGATTGGGTCGCTGACGCCGAGCGATGAGTCACGACCGAACCCAGGGTTACTGGCGCGAGACGGTCGGCTTGTGCCGTGCGGAGGCCAGAAGCACATGCACACAGTTTAATGCCGGACCGGCAGGCGTTTCCGGAAAGGACTCCCAGGACCTGTCACCGGTTCCATCCGATTGATCCTTCGCTATTCCGTCTCTTCGCCACCTTCAATGCATACGTCGCATTGGTCCAATTCCGAAGTGCCGTGCTCACTACAGAAATACCGACGGCACCGGTTGCATGTCATGAAGGTCATCCTGACTCGATCGTCGGCTTCGCATCGATCACACTGGCCAGCACTGCGGGCTTTGGGCATTGCGATATCTCCAGGACAGATCGTATGAGTTCTTGGGACGTCATTCCCATGATACGGCGATGACCCCAGGAAAGGGCCTGCGACCGCGACACAATTGTATTCTACACTCATAACACATCGGTACTCGCCGCTCCAATTCCAAACAGACCTGTGTGGGTCGCACGAATCACTGTTTCTCTTCGACCGTGATGTCTCCCCATTTCGAAATCTGAATGCGCTTACCGGGATGCTTGAGGACCTTCGGGATCACCTTGTGTTCGACGAAATGCTGCAACTCCTCGCGAGACGTGTGATCAACTAAAAACTGTTCATTAAAGACCACGTGCCAAGAATGCTTCTCGACGCCGTGGCGAAAGCCAAACGTCGGTCTGACAGTCTGACTGAACTTGATATCTACAAATTGCTTTTCGAGACATTCTCGTATGGCCTGAATTGTAGTGGGATGAATACCACCTGTACCGCTGTCCATGGGTTTCTCCATAACTGAGGCAAAAGGAAAGTGTGCATACAGATCTATCGCACTTCTGGCTGTTTGGAGGATTCAGCCACGATGACTGAGGACTGCCAGCTCGCGCAGGTGCACCGTTCGCTAATAGCAATTCGCAAAGACAGAATTTCTCCATGGAGAGGACAGACAATCCATGTGAGGTTGCCTGATTGGCCCATCCGGTCGGCGTCCGGCCTCTGGGCGCAAGCCATTCTCCAACGCCTCATTGACTAGGACCTCGATTTCCGCATCGGGCATCGTGGGATGTTCGTGTCGAAACTGCCGCTGAAGGGCGGGACGGGTGGTCGCGACGTACTGTTCACGGGACTGTCTCGCGCCTCACGGCCTTCTGATACAGTGCCTCGCGTTCCTCGGCCGATAGA
Organism: Nitrospira sp.; assembly: GCA_012032965.1. Classification (GTDB taxonomy): domain Bacteria; phylum Nitrospirota; class Nitrospiria; order Nitrospirales; family Nitrospiraceae; genus Nitrospira_D. The sequence continues at coordinate 2,119 of JAAUPT010000149.1, read as the reverse complement.
CTCCCGGCTGGGTCAGAAGTCTTGCCGGGCGTGAGGTTGGCACAGGCGCTCAACAGGGTGAAGAGCAGAGCCAGAGCAAGTTGCATGACGCATCTCCGTAAGCGTGCTGACTGTTCGGATGGTTAGTGGTGAGAACCAACCGATGAACCAGGAATCTGGCCATCCACGATCTGCTGGCCATAGGCAATGCACTGAGCCGCGGCTTCCTCGGGGGTCGCATACCGACCGGTCTTCACGAAATGACGGCTGTCCTCCTCGTCCTCCGTGGCCCAGGAAATGAAACGTTCAACTCCCACTGGCCGGTGTCCACGAGCTGCCGAGGGGCAGGTTGTATGGTGAAGCCTTTATAGATTATGCCTTGAGTCATCGGACTCCCTCCTCCCTCACTTGAGCCTGAAGGTACTAGAGGCCTCGATATCTCATCGTGTGCTTCAGGTCGTGGCTATCGACCGAGGTGATACGAACTCTATCGCTTTCGCTTGAGAATGCTCGAGACCTGCTCGGACACTTCTTTCACCAAGACTCCCATCTTCGGATGCGATGGTTGGAAATCAACCGGCCAGTCATGGTGACGTAACCATTCGCTGGCGGTCGGGCCGATTGAGGCAACCACGATCTTCTCTAGTGCCGCACGAAAGGGTTCCACCTTACCATCCTGCTCCAACACCTGCATCACATGATCAACCTGAACCGCGTTGGTAATCAACATCACATTGACTCGTCCGGCTATGATTTCATCGAGTGCATGGCGAATCGGCGCAAGATCCTCTGGCAGGGTCCATTTGTAGATGGGGACCGGAAATACTTCTGCACCTCGCTGTTCCAGGGCTTGCAATAGATCAGGGTTTGAAACTCCATACTCCTGCACCGCAACCCGCAGGCCATCCACCGGGCGATGTTTATCCAACGTCGATATGAGATCAACCCACGTATTTGGTTCCGGTACTGTCAGCGTGGCGTTCAGACCGGCAGCCTTGAGAGTTGCGACTGGCTTCGGTCCTCGTGCGATGATCGCCGTGTCTTCGAGTGCCGCGACAATCGACGGCCAGGAATAACTTGTCTTGAGCAGATCGAACAGTGTGGTTGTGCCGACACCGGTCAGGAGAATGAGCAGGTCGACGCGGCCGGTCAGGAGCCGGGCACCAAACTCCTGCGTCGCATGATTGTCCTCCAGCGGAACTTCGCACAGGACAGGCGCGACGAGCGGACGCCCCCCGTAGCGCTCGATCAGCCGGGCGATCTCTGTCGCCATTCGGCTCTCGAACGCCGCGACTGTTAAACTATCCAGCGACATCGTTTTGATTAAACCAACCCCATCAACGGTGAGGGTATCAGAACCAGTGCCCTTCGGACAGATATGGGTTTTACCATTGACGCCCTGCCGTCGGCTCCCTACTATACAACCTTTAATTTGATCGGACGACCGAGTCACGCTCATATGACGACTCCACTTCATAGAGGTCTTCGGCATTTGGCGCTGCGTGTGACGGACCTTTCGCGATCGCGTCGATTCTATGAACAGCTCCTCGGCTTCCAGCCCGTCTGGGAGCCAGACCCAGAGAACATCTACTTCAGCTCCGGGGTCGACAACCTCGCCCTCCATCAAATCTCGAAGGTTGAATTGAACTCCTACGATTCCTCGAAGACCCAACTGCTTGATCACATGGGCGTGATTTGCGATAGCCCGCAAGCCGTCGATCAGCTATACCAAGCCATCGTCCCTACAATTGGATCGATGGGCGGACGCATTGTCAAAGAGCCGAAGCAACACCGTGATGGTAGCTACTCGTTTTATTTCTCAGATCCCGATGGCAACGCAATCCAAGCGCTCTATGAACCGATGATCAGTAATCTCCGGTTCAGTACCAACCACTAAACCCCATGTGGACCGGCATTCCCAATAATCACTATGTGAGCCTCGTCCCCTGGTGCTGGGCACAACTGGAAAGTGCTGCACCGCCAGGGCCCTTCCCGTTCGTGAGTGGTGTGGCCCCTGAAGTCGTCGCCAGCCTCCAGGAAGCCCATAACCTCATGTCCAGCGCGATCGACACCGCAATCAGCGACGTCTTTTCCAAACGGGCACCGCTCGACGACGCCGATCGGCAACGCCGACTGGAGG
>JAAUPT010000148.1 GCA_012032965.1 Nitrospira sp. | reverse complement strand
AAGAAGTACGAACATAAGATCGTTGAGAGGCTTCTCATGATCGAGATTCTGGTTTTGTGGATACTTGGTTTAATCGCCATCGCCATTGCGTGGAAAGATACGAATGGAGCGGCCGTTTCTGTCAAATCTCGTGTGAGATCATTTGCGCAATTGGTACAAGTTCCGAGGCAGAGCAAATATGTGGAAATGGTGGTTGGGAGCCTTTTAGCGATAACCGTGCTCTCGATCATGGTACTCGCGGGGAACACCCATGTTGCGGAGAAAGACGGACTGCCGACGCTGTTCGTATGGGCCGGTGGTCTCTGGCTGGTCCCGTTTCGGTTCAACGCTGTGGGACATTACTGGCTCTCTTTCGTCGTTAGCGCGATGATTCTTGGAGGATCTTGGGCGTGGAGCATGGATTTTCCTTCATTACGAATGCATGCCAAGAGGGCCATTTCAGCTCAGCAGGGACGGGACACCTCCGCAGGTGTGACTGGTTTTGCCTTCCTCTTTTGGATTTTCCTCATCGGGCTTACCTTTGCCGCTATTACCCACTACACATCGGGGACTACTCTTGCTCCTAGTTCGTGAACTCACGGAATGTTCAAAGAGCCTACCGGTTTCATTCACTCCCCGCGTGCCAAGATGCACCCTTCCTCATGCGAGGCCTTAGCCTGACCGAGTGGGTCACGTCTCGGCTGCATGAGTTGGTGCGGTCTAGACAGGTGGCTGTCCTTTCATCGAACGTCTCATCCCTCGGGATACAGACCGGCGCTGGTATTAGCGAGTTTCCCACTCTTCAAGACTCGCACAGGTGAGAGTTCCGTATGTTCAGCATGAGAGCGGTAACCGAGATTGTTGCTCGAATTGACTCTCTTCCACCCCCTTCATATAATGCGACCCGTTTGAGGTTTGCCTTATCCGACCAACACTTATGCGACCACTCTTCAAGGGAATTGCAGTTGAAAAGCTTGCCAAAGTTCGAGCCGGACTACGCCATGCCTTTGCTGTTCAGCCTGAGAATCAGCCCCTCTCTATCGATGATGTCCAATTGCTGGAGCGGATCGCCGAGACGATCGTCAAGCGCGGCATGGCGGCTCCAGCGACGATGTTTTTGGAATCCATGGGGCCGATGAACTTTTTGGGTAGTCAGGCCCTGCATTTCATGACGCCGATCATCGATTGCGCGTTCAACGTCAAAGAAGTTGAGCAAGTTGCCCGCTTGCTCGAACGCCGGGATACAGTCACTCGTCTCATTGCCATCATTGAAGCCAAGTCTGCTCCAAAGGGAGCAACGGCTCAATGACGGTTTCCACCTCTACCCCTCCCAATATCGATCGCCCTCTCAATGTGATTGTCGCCACCGATTGTGGCAGCACGACGACCAAAGCCATTCTCATCGAGAAGGTCGGCGACCAATATCGCCAGACCTACCGCGGTGAAGCGCCGACGACAGTAGAAGCGCCATTCGAAGACGTGACGCGTGGTGTGCTGAATGCCATTGCTGAGATCGAGGAGCTCTCAGGACGGAAGATTTTGGATGGAGACAAGATCATCACGCCCTGTCGAGATGACAAGACAGGAGTCGATATTTATATCTCCACCAGCAGCGCTGGTGGTGGGTTGCAAATGATGGTGACCGGGGTCGTGCAGAATATGACGGGTGAGAGCGCGCAGCGTGCCGCACTGGGAGCCGGTGCCATTGTGATCGATGTGTTGGCTGCGAATGATGGACGGTTGCCGCACGAAAAGATCGAGCGAATCCGTACCATGAGGCCGGACATGATTCTCATGTCAGGTGGAACCGATGGAGGGGCCGTGACGCACGTGGTGGAGATGGCTGAATATGTCGCGGCGGCGGAACCACGGCCACGGTTTGGCGTGACGTATAAGTTGCCGCTGATCTATGCGGGCAATAAGGAAGCCCAACCGCAAGTGAAAAAAATTCTGGAAGACAAATCAGCGCTGGTGATTACGGAGAATATTCGACCGGTCCTGGAACGAGAGAATTTGGCGCCGGCGCGCAACAAGATTCATGATCTCTTTCTCGAACATGTCATGCAGCAGGCGCCTGGGTACAAGAAGCTGATTGAGATGGCCGGGGCACCCATTATGCCGACTCCCGCAGCGGTCGGCCTGATTATGGAGGCGATTGCCAAACGGGAACATTTGAACCTGATCGGTGTGGATATCGGGGGAGCAACCACGGACGTGTTCTCTGTATTTGACGGTGTATTCAACCGGACGGTCAGCGCCAATCTTGGCATGTCCTACAGCGTGTCCAATGTGCTCGCTGAAGCGGGACTGCCCAACATCATGCGGTGGGTGCCGTTCACGATCGATGAGCAGACGTTGCGGAACCGCATCAAGAACAAGATGATCCGGCCTACGACCATTCCACAAACGCTCGATGAGTTACAAATAGAGCAGGCAATCGCGCGCGAAGCCTTGCGGCTGGCCCTGATCCATCACAAGTCGCTGGCGACGGGACTCAAAGGTGTGCAGCAGGAACGGACGATTTCGGATGTCTTTGAACAGCAGACATCCGGCAAGACACTGATTGATATGTTGAATCTGGATTTGATCGTCGGAAGCGGCGGAATCCTGTCCCATGCTCCACGGCGTATCCAATCGATGCTCATGATGGTCGATGCCTATGAGCCGACGGGGTATACGAGGTTGTCGGTCGACAGCATCTTCATGATGCCGCATCTGGGAGTGCTGTCCACGATCAATGAGAAGGCTGCGACGGATGTCTTCGTGCGAGACTGCATGGTCTATCTCGGGACCTGTGTGGCGCCGATCGGACAGGGAAAAGACGGCGTTGTGTGTGCCGACTATGACATAACGTGGCCTGATGGGAAGACCATGAAAGAGCAACTGAGATTTGGCGAGTTGCGGCTGTTTCCGTTGGAAGCAAGCACGCAGGCCACGGTCAAGGTTCAGCCTGCCAAAGGGGTCAACATGGGTGCGGGTGCTGGTGTCGCCGTGACGCAGCAGGTCCAGGGCGGAGTTGTCGGGCTCTTGCTCGATGGCCGTGGGCGACCGCTCCGATTTTCATCCGACCAACAAAGCCGTGTCGTGGCGTTGACGAAATGGTTCAAAGCAGTCGAACTGTATCCAGAGCCGAATGTTGAGCGATGAGTACTGAGGCAGACGTCCGAGGTCATTCACTCTCTCAGCAGTCAGTCTTCAGCACTCAGGGCTATTGTTAGTATGGCTCATTCCTATACGCCAGGCCTCACAGTCACCGATCATACGGTCGTCCATCGTCGACGGATGTTGCCCTGCCGGGGAGGCTGCTGGTACAAGTCGGTGACCGAGTCCGTTCCGATCAGGTGGTCGCTCAGGCAGAATTGCCGGGGAAAGTGTTTCCCGTCAATCTCGCGAATCAGCTGAGTGTCGCCCCGGGCGAGATCAAGGACTATTTGATTAAGAAGGCAGGTGAAGCGGTCGCGAAAGATGAGATTCTTGCCGAAAATAAGCCGCTGATCAAATGGTTTAAGACCGAAATTCGTTCACCGGTCGCGGGAACGATCGAATCCGTGTCGAGCGTGACAGGACAAGTCCTCTTGCGTGAACCTCCGCGCGTGTTGCAACTACTCGCCTACGTGAATGGAGCCATCGTCGAAACGATTCCCCAACAGGGTGTTGTGGTTGAAACGACCTGCAGCCTGGTGCAAGGCATCTTCGGCATCGGTGGGGAGACGTCGGGCGAGATTGTGATGGCGGTGAAGGCGCCTGATGAGCCGTTAACACCGAGTCACATCACGCCTGCCATGAAGGGCAAAGTGGTGATCGGAGGGTCGTTCCTTTCAGCCGATGCGATGAAGCAGGCCAAAGCAGTTGGCGTGGCCGGCCTGGTTGTCGGCGGGATTCATGATGAAGATCTACGGGCCTTGTTGGGCTATGACCTTGGCGTTGCCATCACAGGGACAGAGCAGGTGGGGTTTACATTAATCTTGACCGAGGGTTTTGGGACCATTCCAATGGCGGCCAAAACGTTCAAGCTGCTCTCAGCGCACGCTGGCCAGAAAGCGTCGATTTCCGGTGCGACTCAGATCAGAGCCGGTGTGATTCGTCCTGAAATTATCGTTCCGCAGGCAGAAGCACAGACAACGAAAGCGACTCAGTCGCAACGCGAGGGCATTTGTTGTGGCGATCCGGTTCGTATCATCCGTGATCCCTTGTTTGGGCGTATCGGCGACGTGTCGGCTCTTCCGACTGAACTGATCAAAATTCCCACGGAGAGCGAGGTGCGGGTGTTGGAAGTGACGTTGTCCGACGGAAGCAGAGTCGTGGTCCCACGGACGAATATCGAGGTGATTGAAGGGGCATGATGGACGTGAAGCGAAGCGCATGTCGAGTGGCATGGACCTTGGTGTTCTCTGTCTGGCTCTCCTCCTCTATCTTGGCCCAGTCCTCGGTGACAGCGCCCCAGGGGGTCCGGGTCTTTGATACATCAAGTGATGGAGGAGGAAGCCTCACGGTGCAGTGGGCTCCTGCACCAAGCGATGGGTCCGACATTCGTTATCAAGTCTTGGTCGGAGAAGCTTCTGCGAGTGATCCATCGGCATTCACCATCATCGCGGAGTTTCCATCGAACAGCCACTACATCAAAGACACAAAAACCGCCTGGTGGACAAGTGAAGCAGACAAGACCTGGCATCAAGTTGTGATCAGAAGCGGGAAGGGTATCGAGGTAGAGGATGGCACGTCCTATGCCGTGGCTGTGGCCACGGTGCAAGCCGACCAGCGGATCTTCAGCCCGGTCTTGGTCGCCACTCCATCGCCGAACTGGTTCAATTGGAACCAACTCAACAATCTCATCATCGCGGTCTCATTCGGAGGGCTGGTCTTCTACTCGATCAGTCATGCGAAGCGAAACGAAATCTTCCTGCGGCGTATTCCTGGTCTTGATGCGGTCGATGAAGCGATCGGACGCGCCACCGAACTGGGGAAGCCGATTCTGTATCTGACTGGGGCGCACGACCTGCATGATCCCTCGACGATCGCCGCCGCCGTCATCCTCGGGAAGGTTGCGAAGCGCGCTGCGCTGTATGAAACGGAACTGCTGGTGCCCCACCGTGAACCGATTACGATGGCGGTGTGTCAGGAAATTACAAAACAGGCCTATTTAGAAGCAGGTAAGCCTGATCTCTTCAAGGAAGACGCGAACTTTTTTATCACGTCGGATCAGTTCAGTTACACGGCGGCGGTGGATGGCATCATGCTGCGGAAGAAACCGGCCGCCAATTTTTTCATGGGCTCCTATTTCGCCGAATCGTTGCTGCTGACGGAAACCGGCGCGAGCACCGGCGCTATTCAGATCGCCGGTACCGACTCGGACCACCAGCTACCGTTCTTCGTCACGACCTGCGACTACACCTTGATCGGTGAAGAACTCTACGCAGCCAGTGCGTATCTTTCCAAAGAACCGGTTCAGATCGGGACGCTTCGCGGTCAAGATATTGGGAAGGCTGTCGTTCTGTGCGCGATTGGCGTTGGAACGGTGTTGGCGACGGTGGGGGCCGTTACCGGCGCGCAGTGGCCCCAGCTCGTTCTCGACTTGTTCAGGGACTTGAAATGATTTTTCTGCGACGACA